>NZ_JBNDYG010000006.1:0-141567 GCF_049893405.1 Paenibacillus sp. Dod16 | reverse complement strand
GACTCCTGTACAGTACAGAAATCATCTTCTTCAAAGTGCCTAACCTTTTTTAATTGTCCTTTACATGGGGTACATTTTATTGCTTTATCTATCCTTCTTTGTATTACATTTGACCTCATTTACTACAACAACATTAAGATTTACTACGATAAAATAAGGAAAAGTTGTTCCATTAAAGCGCCCGGTTGCTTAATCATGACTTGCATTTTATTTTTTAGCGTGCTCTGCTTCAATTTCCTCACTCAAATTAGGAAATTGTTTCTTAAAAGATTTTACTATCTTTGTGGTTTTACTAAATACATATTTTTCTACTTCGCCATAAGGAATCCATATTTCTCTATTCTGAATCTGTTCGTAAAGAGACGCGATAACTGTATCGCGATGGTCAGGAGAAAGTTTCCTTGTTGTATGTCTTTCCTTCATCTTATTGTAGTAAAGTTTATAAAGTTCCGTTGCGATCCAATCCTTTTGACTATTTTCCAATTGTAAAAAATGTTTGTTTGTTTGAAGAAGCTTTCCATTTACCTTTATATGATTTTTCATCAAGAACCCCTTTAAATCTTACTTGATTTAGCTAACATTAATAGAAAAAAATGTATTAATTCTCATTATTAGAGGGCATAATGTTAAAAGGAGAGTGAAATCAAAGTGATACGGAAGTTAATAATTATCATGTCTGTGATTTTGTGTTTAAGCGCTCATTTTACATCACAAATTCATGCTGAAGGCATGACTACTGAAATTAATGAAGAAGTTGCTGTGCCCCTGGCTAATGCTATTGAGCAAATTGCTGCAAATGAACCGGTAGAATGTAAAATGGCTATTGCAAGAATTTTAATAAAAAACAGCCAAGATGCCGCTGGAAAGCAACTTTTACTTACCAACTATAAACAAGCTAAGTCTCAGATCGACCAGTTTCCCGAGGAAACTATACTTGCAGTTAAAGGTGCTCTAACAGGATTGAACCCTGTTGAAAAAGCAACCGGTTTCTCGAGGGAATTACCAACAAACAAGAATACCATGGCCAAAATCGGCAGTTTCTATTTTTATAACTAAATAAGATCGATGAAAAGAAACCCAAGGAACACGGGTTTCTTTTTTATTGATTCATCCACGTTAATCTGTTATACGACAGAACGGATTTAGATGGTTAGCATAGCGATATCTTCTCGAATAGCAGGATCTTATCTATAGGCTGGTCGTTTGTGGTACCCCATGGATCAGCGTTACCAAGAGAAAATAGACTTTCTATACAAGATGATTTCCTCTTTTCTTGGGGTTTTTGGTTTGGTCACCGAAAAACTTCTCCAAGTTGGGGTGAAGTCCCTTTTTTATGCTTAGAAATCTTTGTGTATGTATCAAGGGCTCAGGTTTAAGCAAAATACTCATGTACTAATTGTCAACAATTTTATAACTATAGATCGCCTTACCGTGTATAAAAAATAAGTTTTCAAACAACCCCTCCTGGTTGTGAAAACGGTAGCCGATCGTTTTGTTAAGGCTGTCGTTTTGTCTTTGACTTATCTTTAGTTAAACAATGAACATTTGTAGACAGTGTAGGAAATCCTGCACGACTCCATATCTAAAGAGGTGTATGAACATCAATTGGTGCCAACTCACTACCAGTAAGTGCTTTTTTCCCAGGCTTTAGCATCCGTTTGTCTATCATCAGCCGATCCGTTTAAGATTTCAGATAAACACAAACCTAACTTCACGGTCGCTTGTAAAATGTGTGTATCAAGAGCTACCGCGCCGGGCCTTCCGTTCTCTTTATACAGCCGATATTGTCTCACCTCGAACAGCCGAACTATCTGACATTAAGCGATTTGGTACCATCCCCGAAACAGACCGGGAAGGTCCAATCGTTAAAGTTGGCTGAACCTCATGAATAAAAAAAACACGAAATGAGGAAAATGATAAAAAAAGAGGTGCCATACTTATGAGAATAGTTTTGTGTTTGAGTTTACTTTTGCTTTTAAATGGTGTAGGTGTCCACGCAGATAATGCTTCAGCCCCATCTAAAGAACAGTTATTGGAAGAGGCGCTTATCACCCAATACTTACCGATCTTGGGCAAGGCGATTGATGAAGCTACCATGTGTGAGTGGGTATCTGAAATACATCGAATTCAAGGTAGTAATCGTGCTCATAAAGTGACTATAAGTTCGTTTACCTATCATGGACCACATAACCCACCACATGATTTAATTACAGTAACTTTAGCGGATCGTGGTCTAGGAAATATAACTATCCTTAATGTGGACCGTAAAACTAATGTTGATATGGAGGATGTAAGAAATGCATGCAGAAGGTAGGAATTCGTAAGAATATTCTAGAATACTTCACATAATAATTAAATAAGTAGTATACTTTATAAATCAGTTCAATTCAGTGAGAATCAGATCAAAAAAACGAGATGGTTCGGACCCATCTCGTTTTAGAGTACTTTAAAGATTAAATTCCAAATCCCAAGTCTGTCTCCCAAAATAAAGTGCCTCATCGAACCAATCCCAAGTAGAGTCTGTTCTTGAGCATGTAGTACAGAAACCATACCAAACATCAATCCAATATTCGGAATTTGAGTAATTTACATCTCCAATGTCTTCAACAGTGAAATAATCAGCTGGTCCATATTCAGGATGCTCGACATAATATTCAGTAAGAACCATAGTGCCGAAAGGTACTATGGGATTAGAGTGAGTACCTTGAACTTTCGGGTGTACTGCAACCATACCGTATGCAGGAATTTTACCACTTGCTGTTCTTGTTGTTGTTCCATCACTTTTCTTTGTCGGTAGCGAATATGCCGTAACTGTTTGATTCGGTTTGTACACCCACGCAAATGCAGAAGTAGAAAGGACCATAGAAAAAACTAACGCGAGACCAAGTGAAGTAAATAATTTCCTTTTCATTTGAATTCACTCCTTCTTAAAGTCGATCCATTCATAGGCAGGAACTGTAGCAAGAATAAATTTGTTTGAACTTGGTGTAATATCAAACACTTTTCCTTGATCTGGCTTAAAAATTTTCACCAGAGTCCAATCTAAATCACCTCCCTTCAGAAGTTGATAAGCTGTTCCTATCTTTGAAATTATAAAGATTTCATTCTCTTTATAAATTAATTTTCCTACTTGTTCAGGAAAGCTAACTTTTTTCCACTTATTACTCGCAGGATAATAAGCCCATAATGAATCAGTTGAATGAGATAATAAGAAATCATTACCTGATATTAGTCCCATTATTTTTTCATTTTCAAAGGGCACTTTTATTTTTCTCCAAGTATTGTTTTTATACTTTAATATTGATTGATCACTGGATAAAACGAATATTGAGCCCTCACTATCAATACTTAAAAATTCAATAGAATTTTCAATCTTAACTTCTTCCCAACTAAGTCCTGTATTTTCAGAGAAAAATATTTGATCATTTGAATATATGGCAATGTAATCATCCAAATGAGTAATAGCTCTGATTTCTTTAATTGGTGGGGTAATATCTTTTTTGTTTCTTCCATGATGTTGAAAGAACCAGATATTTTTATTTGTACAAACTATAAAATTCTCACTATCATCTATAAACCAAGCATCTAATATTTGTCCCTTTTCATGATCGATCCGCGACCAATTTAGCCCACTATTATTACTAAATGAAAGATTGAAATTATTATCCTCTGGTTCAAGTCCAGCATATCCCCATTCAAGAATATGCTTATTTTTTGTGTTTACACCTAAATAATTATAGTTTTCCTCTGTAAGAAGCTTAGTTTCATTATTGTTTTTATCAATTGAAATAAGACCTCCTCCAACAGCGACTCTGTGTATAGCATCAAAAACCTCACCAGAGTTCATATCTATGAAAATTTTTGCCATGTTATTTTTTTCATCCAAACCCACTACTTGGAGAATTATTTTACTCTCATGCTTTCTCAATACATAGTGATAGCCTTTAGCCCATTGTATTCCTGGCGATAAATTATAGTGGTTTTTCGCAATAGTAAGAAGTTGTGGACTATCTAGAAGGATTTCACTAGGATTTATTAGTTCATTATTTTTATTAGGTCCGGTGACATTTTTTGATTTTTTTACAACTCCGTCTAATATTTGCAATAGATAATGCTGGTTAGAATTGGGTTTTGCAAAAACAAGATTCCATTCTCTTCGTTTACCCGATTCTCCTTTTAAACCTCCTTCTTCTGTATCATCAACACTCGTTACATAAGACAGCATTGCATTAGAGTCCCATCTTATTGCTTCTTGATGACCGATATCTATTGCTTCTATAATGGTTAACTCTTTCTGTAATTCGGTGTTTTCTGGACTTTTATCAGCGAACTTCCAATAAATAACAATAATTAAGATAATGATGAATAAGCTTATGTAGTACATCCATCGTTTCCACATAGCTATCTATACCCCCTTCTATAACCTACTATTATGGAGTATTGGAAATATAATCATTATAAGGGAATTGAAGTAATACTTAATTCAATTATCTACAAATTGAAATAAAAGTATATAGTCCAAAATTCCTCAAATTGGAATTAATTATATATTATTTATAAGTTACATTTTGGTGTAAATTGTATTATCGAGTTACATTTTGTCGTTATCAAGAAAAATGTGACAACTAAGAAAAACTTAAACTACCACGAAAAACCGACAACTCCGGACGGATCCGCGATATTCTGCTTGCCATCTTCTGTACAAGCTCATCTATAAATGTGTACTGGCAAGTATCATAATGCTTCATGGCACATTGTAATATAAATGAATTTTTGCTGCTTAGTCGCCCAAAACAGAAATAGGGCCATATATGGCTGTTATAGGAACGGTGGTATAGTGTTAAGATAGCGATTCATCCGTTCAGCTATAGAAGAAATGCAGGGGGCGAACTCTGAGAGAACATCGGGTAATAGAGATGCACATACATACCGTTAGCAGGCGATTGACAGAATACAAGGGTGACAGAAAATAAGACTTATTGCTGCACAGCTGATTTATCCCATTCTTTAACTGCCAAGCTTGATATTCCATTACTGAGAACCTACTTGTAGTCGGACACAGACCTGGCCATTTTTAGTTATTAATCAAGGTGACGTGCCCGGTTTTACATCGATAAAAACCGAGAATCGAAAGAGCAAATTGATAAGAATGTACATAATTCACTTAATAATATTTTCAATTATGTACTTTTTTTATTATGTACATTTGATTTACGAGCCAATTCACATATATTTTATACCGATTATGATGATATTACTTGATTATGTACATCAGTATTTATTGAGATATGACGGTGACACCATCAGCGTGATGTTCGAAGGGAAGAAGGAAAATGTCCGGATGCTCCTGATCGATACCCCCGAGACGAGTCATCCGAAGCTGGGCGTACAGCCATTCGGGCCCGAGGCCAAGGCTTTTACGAAGGAACTGGTGGAACAAGCCGACCTTCTTGAATTGGAATTTGATATCGGTCCGAACCGCGATAAATACTCCAGACTGCTTGCGTATGTATATGCCGACGGAAAAATGGTCCAGGAATCGCTGCTTGAAGAAGGACTCGCCCGCGTGGCCTATATCTATCCGCCCAACACCCGCTATGTGGACAAATTTGATGATTTGCAGCGGATCAGCCGGGACCAGGCGCTCGGGATATGGAGCGTAGAGAACTATGCCCAGGAAGACGGCTTCCATCCGGAGGAGCAGGACAACACAAACAACAAGAACAACGGCAGCCGTAATAACACAGCGGCAATCCAAGCTCCGAAAGAAAACAGCCAAGAGTCCAAGCAAGGCTGCGACATCAAGGGCAACATCAACTCGAAGGGCGAGAAAATCTACCATACTCCCGAATCCCCATACTATGAGCGCACGAAGCAGGAGCAGTGGTTCTGCAGCGAGGCAGAAGCCGTCCAGGCCGGTTTCCGGGCCCCGAAGTAAACCATCTGTTATATGAAATGAACCCTCAAGTTCATCTTATATAAATTTTAGCCTTAATTGAAAAGGAGCCACCAGCCATGGGGAACAAGAAACCTCCAGCAGCCAAACCATATGAAAGTCAATCATCTAATCCAAACCCTGCCGCATGGTACAAAACCGTGTGGAGATGGCATTTCTATGCCGGCATCATTTTTGCGCCCTTTCTGATCATCCTGGCGATCACCGGCTCCGTTTACTTATTTAAGCCTCAGATTGAACAAGCGCTATATCGGGACTACTACACGGTAACCCCTCAGGTTGAACGGGTAACGCCCAGCAAGCTGGTCGTACAAGTTAAAGCGCTCTACCCTGACGCTACGATCACGAAATACCGCCCCGGCGAGTCGGATTCCCGCTCTACAGAGATCAGTTTGACCTCAGGGGGCGAATCCATGACCGTCTTCATGGACCCCTATACGGGAGAAAAGATTGGCGAGCTAAAAGACAAAGACCGCATCATGGACAAAATCGAGGAGTTCCACGGTGAGCTGATGGTCGGAACCGTGGGGGACCGAATCGTGGAGCTTGCCGCCTGCTGGGCGATCGTGCTGATCATAACCGGATTATTTTTATGGTTTCCGAAAAATAAAAACAAAAGCAAAAAGAAAAGAAACCTCGCGGGCATCCTGTACCCGCGTCTGGGCAAGGGCAAGCAGATTCTCCGCAGGGACCTGCATGCCGTTCCCGCCTTCTGGATCGCGGCAGGCATGCTGTTTCTCATCATGACCGGATTACCCTGGTCAGGCCTGTGGGGCAGCAATTTTCAAACGATGGCGACCAATACCGGTACCGGTTATCCGCCTTCCATTTGGTCGGGCAGTGCCCCAGTATCCCATGTCGTTCAGACCAAGGAAGTGGCTGATGTGCCTTGGGCCGCCGAAAATCTGGAGGTACCTAACTCCACCATCTCCGACTTTACGCCGCTTCCAATCGAAGATGTGATGTATGTGGCCCGAAGCGAGGGGATCCATCCAAGCTACACCATCAGCATTCCGCAGCAAGCCGACGGGGTGTACACGTTGTCGGCCTATCCGCCGAAAGCCCAAGACGAGGCTACCATGCATATCGACCAGTACAGCGGCGCGGTGTTGGCGGATTATCGCTATGATCATTACGGAGTCGTTGGCAAAGCCGTTGCCCTGGGCATTACACTGCATAAAGGAACCCAATTCGGCATCGTCAACCAACTTTTCAGTTTGCTTATATGCATAGGAATCATTTTCATTGCGGTAAGCGGTTTGTACTTGTGGTGGAAGCGAAAACCGGAGCATGGACTGGGGGCACCAAAAGCACCCGAGGTTAAAGCCAAGAACATGAAGGTATTCCTTCTGCTGCTCATCGCTTTGGGGATCCTGTTCCCGCTTGTGGGCTTGTCGCTCATCATCGTGTGGATCATCGATTATGTCATCGTTCGGAGGGTACCGGCGATCAAGACATTTCTGAATGCCTGATTCGGTCTTTACTCTAACTACAATAAGGGGTGGCGGTTTCATGATCATGAAAAGCCGTTTTATATTATGCGCACTGCTATCGTTCCTGCTGCTGAGCGCTTGTTCGGCCAGTCCCGAAGCAGTCAACCGGTATGAAAAAGAAATCCCGCTGATCGCCGAGGTAAACATACCGGAGACGTTATCCGTTCATCAACCGGAGACCATTGAAATCATTCTCACCCAGGATGGCCAAAGAGTACCTGGTGCGGATTTTGTCCACTACGAACTGTGGAGCCATGACGGCTCCCTGCGGGATCCCATGACGGATGCGGTAGAGGTCGGTGATGGCGTGTATACGGTAACCAAAACCTTCGATAAAGAGGGGCTGTATTTCATCAAGCTGCACAGCGGCAACAACGGTTCCATCATCATCCCCCAGAAACCGTTCGCCGTCGGCAAACTGTCCGAAGCCGAGCTTGCCTACCTGCAAGCGGGGACCCCGACATTTCAAGAGGGTACGGCAGATCATCATCATTAAAGCAAGCTGGATTAGGACAAAAACCGGCGCCGAATCTCCGGCGTCGGAACCATGCATTCCGTCGATTGTCCGAACCACCGGTAGCGGTTCTTTGCCACCCAGCGGTACACCAGATTCCGTAAAAAAGGGGGAATCAGGATAAAAATATACGACAGCGGCCAAGGAAAGCGAAGACGCCGTGCAATCCGCAGAGCTCCCGTCGACCTTGTGTAATACCTCCCCTGTTCAATCAGCACCATCGTTTCCGTAGTATCTCCACGAAGCCCTCCCTGCCTCAACAGCTCCTGCCCAATCTCGGACTGCAGCGAAGCGAAGCGAAAGGCACCGGCAGGATCTCTCTTGATAATGAACTGCGTCAGACCCTGGCACAAATGGCACACACCATCAATCAGCACAATCGCATAGTCCTCATGATTATCGGTTGCACGATCCTTCATATATTTCCTGGCTCCCTTCAGGCCTAAAACAAGAAAAAACGCAGGAGCCCTCTCCTACGCTTGATCAAGTACGCTTATTGGTTTATTACTCAGCAGCTTTGTTCAGCCACTCGCCGTCTTTCATCTGCTGGTCGAATTCGTTCGAGAATTTCTCCATGCATTTGCATATGAAATCCTTACGACAAACCGGGCAAGGTACTTTCCCAAGTCGGCTAAGCGCAGTCAGTTTCCATTCCGGGAAGCGGTTATAGAATACGCGAATATCCGTTCCGTCAGCCGTGTGGATAATGAATTCGTAAAGCCCTTCTTTTTCATTGCTTCCAGCTGTGGTCACATTTGCAATCTGCGGTCTGTATGGCATGTTCATCACCCGTTTATTTTATTTAAATTCCCTATGACTGGTTTGTACTTTCTGGTACTTAGTCATATTAAAGAATTTTAGGGGTGATGTCAACCGAAGAACACATCCAGGATCGAGCCAAGCTGCCCCCTCTTTTTACCTTCTAATATATCCGGGTTGAACACTTCCACATATCCGCAGTTCGTACAGGAAACAAATAGGAAATGATTGTGCTGAATATCAAACATCTTGCTCAGCCCGGCCCCTGACATCGAGACCTCTTTCGTCTGGCAGTGATTCCCTCCGCATTTGCTGCATACAAACCGTTCCTCTATCATTTGTTCAATACTCATCTTAAGCGCCCCTTTCCAATTCATAGCTTTAACTGAAATACGGAGTATCATGTAAAAAGTTTCATATTCCGCATCGTAAGCCGACAAAAAAGGATGGCCCTCCATTTCAGAGGACCATCCGAATTCCTATATGGTTAGCTTACGCTTAACTCCACGTCGATGTTGCCTCGGGTAGCCTTGGAATAAGGGCAGAACGCATGCGCCTTCTTCGCGAGGTCCTCCGCCTGGCTTCGTTCGATTCCCGGCATTTCGATCTTCAGCTTCACCGCAAGCTTAAAACCGTCAGCGCCATCGTCCTTTCCGATCATGACCTGAGAATGGATCACGACGTCCTTGAGCTCGATGCCCTCTTTTCGGGCGATATGAGCCAGGGCGCTTTCGTAACAGGCGCCATAGCCGGCCGCAAACAGCTGCTCCGGATTGGTTCCGTCACCGCCCGGTCCTCCAAGCTCCTTCGGCATGCTTAATTTGTGATTAAGAACCCCATCGGTAGATTCAACAGAGCCTTCACGCCCTCCAATGACTTTTACATCTGCTGTGTATAATGGTTTCATGCTCGTTCATCTCCTTCATGCCCTATTATGGTCTCTACATGTACTCTTTAAACTTGCAGCACAAATTGAAACGATAATTGGGCAAACTCGCATAAGAAACAGCATGTCCCAGCTTGCCAAGCAAACAAAAAAGCCGTTTATCAAAGGAAGAATTCCTCTTGATAAACAGCTTCTTCATAAAGTATGCGGTAGAGAGGACTCGAACCTCCACGGGTATACACCCACTACCCCCTCAAGATAGCGTGTCTGCCATTCCACCACTACCGCATGTTATAAGGGATGTTCTGTAGCGAACATTCCCTATTATACTGTTCCGTCACACAAAAGTAAAGATCCAAATTATGGGGGGTCGCTTAGACGCATGAGCAGCTAGGTCTTATCGTTTCGTTTTTCCTTCCGGTATGCCGAAAACTCGATGTATTCCCGGATAAACTCCTTCTCATTCTCTGCCAATCCGGACATGATGGGAAGATCGGATGATTCCGGGTCCACTTCGTACTCCCCACGCGCTTCATTGACGCGGGTAGGGTTGCCCTTGCCAATAATCAACCAATCCAAGCTTACGGAAAAGAATGCAGCAATCTCAATCAATTTATTTGTACTCGGCGTTGTTTTCCCCCTCTTCCAATCACCAAAATTTCCTGTGCTGATCCCGAGGGTTTCACAAAACGCCTTCTTGGTCATACCTCGGCTTTCTATGAGATGTTCGATTCGTTGGTAAATAGACTGCATCAAACAACCGCCTTCCTAGTTCTCTTTGAAAGAAAATTACTTATGTACGTATTTTTCTCTTGCAAAACCACTTATTTACGTGTATAATCAAATATATATTGCCTAAATTATACCATAGTACTCATGGATCGTTGTATCTTTTACTCATGAGTCTATTCAGTATGAGGAGCGAGTCATTTGCCCTACGATACCATGATCACATCCTGGAATAATGCGGTTCATTCCTTGAACAAAGGATTGATGATCATTACGCCGGATGGCATCATAGACAAAATTAACGATCCACTCATTACCATGGCCGGAAGATATGGTGTTTCCCCTGAGTTTGGATGGCAGGGGGCATCTTTTTTTAATCTCGCTTCCAAGTCCCTGAGTCTGGCTTCATTTGGTCACTTTTTCCGTGAGTTGGATTTGCCCTCCGTAAGAGATGTTATGTTGGGGAAGCAATCTGATTATTCCTTTGAATATGCCGTACAATGGAACGGCCAAGAGAATTGGGTTTTATGTGAGGTACTGCCGCTGCTTATCAACAAGGACAGCCGTATTCACGGAGCTATGATATCATTTACGGATATTACGAAGTTCAAACGCAAGGAGCTGCTGCTGGAACAAGCGCTGGCTCACAGCTTTCCCCTTCCCGGGCATATTCCCATCTGCGCCGTATGCAAACACGTTCACCACGCGGAAGAGTGGGAGCCTGTGGAGAGCTATTTGGAGAGCCGCCTCCCCATTGAATTTACCCACGATATCTGTCCGGATTGCATTCGCAGATTATACCCGAAGTACTCTTCCATCCTTGATGATCCGGAGATACACGATTAACTCTCTGCCTATACACAGCAACGCAGAATAAGCAGCTTCATCATCCGGCTTTATCCCTGGATATGAGGCTGCTTATTCATGCTTATTCATGCTTAAGGCATTATTAAGGCATTATTCTCATTACGCGTTCACAAAACGAAGCAGAGGGCTTATCAGAGCAGGCAGCACCGAGACGTGGCCTTCTCCCTCAATTTCATGGAACGTAGTCTCCAGCACCTCATCATGCCCTTTGAGGAATGCATAGAGTTCCCTGGCGTCTTGAACCATGGACGGCTTCTCCTCAGCTCCAACATACAGACGCAGCTCTTTACGCTGTCCGCTCTGTTGTAAACGGAGCTTCCCCTCTTCCCACCGTTTGTACAGCGCGTAGTTCTTCCACCACACCGAGGGACAAGCCGCAATATACCGCGAAAAGGTCTCAGGTCTGGTGAATAATGTATACAAGGTGAAAAAACCACCGAGCGAGTGCCCGAACAGCGCCTGCTTCGAACGATTCACCGCGTATTGCCGCTCCACGGCCGGCTTCAGCTGAAACTCGATGAACATAAGGAATGCTTCGACGCCGCCTGTTTCCGGCCAATCCAATCCGTTAGGGCGGACCGGCAATTCATGGTCTTCAGCATATTCAGTAAAGTTGTAAAAACGCTCGCTGCTCACGATCGGACTGTCACTATCAAAGCCGATCCCGACAATAAGCGCCGAGGGAATGCCGCGGGGGGTCCGGGATTGCAGTCGGATTGCCTCCGCAAGCGTTCCGAAGGTCGCATTGGCATCCAGCGAATATAATACAGGATAACCGCCTTCAGGTGGTGGTCCCATCGGTTCGGCAATGAAAATACGGTATTCGCGGCCTGTGACGTCGGATTGCATGGACCATGTCACCGTTCCCGGTATGCAAAACAGAGGATCCTTTTCGTGGTAATTGCAGTTAGCTCGCACAATCTCAGATTCTTGGTCATATTCTTCCTTGACGAACAACCACCGCAACGCATCCGGAAATCTTCTGGCCATAAAAATGGGATCATGGGTCCCATCAGGATCTACCGCCAGTTGGAGCCGCTCGAGGCTCCCCCCTTGTTCGATCCAGAATCGATGCGCCTCGACGTTATTCGGATACATATGTTTCTGCGCATTGTTCTTATATGCGCCTTCCAACTGTCCAACGGACATATATACCCTCAGCCCGGCAGGCAATTCCCCCTGCTCCCTGATGTAACCCATAACCCCGTCATACCATAACGAAGCCGACAGCATCCCGATCCGTCCGAAGGTCTCGGGACGCCAATACCCCGCGAACATCGAGATCAAACCGCCAAAGGAACCACCAATGATGGCTGTATGTTCGGGCGCTGCGAGTGTACGGTACTGTCTGTCTATGTACGCCTTGATGACATCCGCCACCTCATCGACATAAGCTCTGCCCTCCCCGCCGAAAGGCGGATTGCCCTCCAGCAGCGGCTCGGCCGGCCAAGGCGTGTACTCACGGTTTCGATTTGTTGACGAAATCCCGACCAGGATGACCTCGACGAGTTGTCCTGCTGCAAACAGATGGTTCAGATAATTGAGACAGTCCGTGAACATATCTCCTTGATCCTGTACGTAGGCAACAGGATAAGAACGGTCCGACTCATGATAGGAAGGAGGCAAATACAGTGTGAGTTCCCTGTCCTCAACCACCAGCTGTTGATAACGATTCATGTGATCCTCCCGAAAGCTGCTTTTATTTTCGCATACGAATTAATAGATAGATAAAATATGGAACCCCAATCACGGACACCACAATGCCTGCAGCCAGCTCGGCCGGAGCGAATATCGTTCTGCCGATGAAATCGCCTATGACCACAATCGCCATGCCTGCTATACCGCTGATCGGGATGATATGCCTGTGCCGCAGTCCAACCAGCTGCCTCGCCAGATGCGGAGCGATCAGACCGACAAACCCGATGCTGCCGGATACGGCAACGCTCGCGCTGACCAAACCGATGCTGCATAGAAGCAATACATTTTTCTCCCGTTCAACGGTTACCCCGACACTCTTCACGCTTTCCTCGCCCAGCTGGAACAAATCGAGCACTTGAGAGCGGAGCCAAATGACAGGCGGCAGCATGATGAGCCAAGGAAGCATCGTGACCACGAACTTCCAGTTAGCGCTGTGAAGGCTGCCGGCCAGCCAAGCTACAGCCATCTCATAATCCGATGGATTCATTTTCAGCGAGAGGAACATCGTAATAGCACCAAAACCGGATGCAATCGCAATCCCCACAAGAATTAGCCGCTGCGGATCCAGCTTTCCGTTTTCTCTGGCGAACATAAATATGGCCGTAGTTGCCGCCAAACCGCCAGCGATACCGAACATCGGCATCATCATAACCCCGAACCAGCCGGTCATCGTGATCTGCCCTTGCAGCAGGAACATAAACAACACAACCGCCATGCCTGCGCCTGCATTGATGCCGAGAATGCCCGGATCCGCAAGACCGTTGCGGGTAACCCCCTGGATAACTGCACCGGCCATACCCAGCGCAAAGCCGACGAGAGCGCCAAGCACAATACGAGGCAGCCTGAATTCGAACACAACGAGATCGAAATCCGAATTGGGATTCATGCGGAGCAAAGTTTGAAATACTTCCTTGATGGACATATCAAACGTCCCGTTGGTCAGACTGAAATAAACGGCAGTCAATACAACCAAGATTCCTCCAGTCAGAACCATCGGGAATCGATAATAGGTGTTACGCACGCTGAGCCCCTCCCCTCGTCTTGATCAAGTAGAGGAAGAAAGGAACCCCGATCAACGAAGTTATAACACCCACCGGCGTCTCAAACGGGTAATTTACAAACCGTGCGAGAATATCGCATAATGCAAGAAACATGCCGCCAAGCACGCCTGACACCGGTACGATCCATCGATAATCCGAGCCGGACAGGAAACGGGCAATATGAGGAATAATCAAACCTACAAAAGCAACCTTACCCGCCAGCGCCACAGATACGCCGGTCAGAATCACAACAGCCACCATCGCAAGGGCTTTAATAAGCCATGTATTCACACCGAGCCCTTTGGCCGTCTCGTCCCCGAGCGACAGCAGCGTGATCGATTTGGATAATACAACGGCAAGACACAAACCAACGATTGCAAACGGAATGCTCAGTTTAATCAGTTCCGGGTCCATGGCATGCAGCCGGGCATTGTACCAGAAGCTGATATTTTGCGATATCTGAAAATAGGCCGCCAAAGCCTCTGCAGTACCGCTAAGAAACGTCCCGATTACGGTTCCGAGTATAGCCAGTCGAACCGGGCTGAGCCCGCCAGGAATAAGCCATGCCAAGCCGAACACGACGGCCGCTCCGATGGCTGAGCCGATCAACGAGCTGACGATATACATATTGGAGCTGGCGTTCGGGATAAATACCATGAACAGTGTTACCGCGAACACCGAACCATCTGATACTCCCATGATGGATGGGGACGCCAAATAGTTCCTTGTCATTCCTTGCATTAAAGCGCCTGATACCGCGAGAAAAGCGCCGATAAGCATGGCACCGACAACTCTCGGCAATCGGGAGCTCACTATGATCTGATGATCGATGCTCTCCGAATCAAAAGCAAAGATGGAATCCCAAACGGTATCCATCGTAATATTTTTGGCTCCATACAGGATGGAGGCCGCTATGAGCAAGAAACAGACTGCCGGGGCCATCACAAGGATGACAGCCGGCAGTGATTTTTTGAACCTCATGAACAACACGCCTTATAGGTTTATACTGAAATGTTGGATGTTACTTTGTCAGGCTTTCGACTGCAGCTTTCAGAAACTCGATTTTACTGTACGCGGTTCCGCCTTGAGCCAGTGGATCCACCACGTTGACAAAAGCGGTCCCGTTCTTGAATGCATTCAAGTTCTTCATGATCGGATCATTCTGAAGTTCTTCCAAAGCATTCGGCGTATCCTTATTCTCATCTGGCGAGAATTGGACAAATACATAATCCGGATTCATCTCTGCAATTTTCTCTTTCGAGATCAGTTCCTGTGCTTTGGCTGCCGCTACTTCAGCCGGTACTTCAATCCCCAAATCCTCATACAATACCGGGTTAAAGAACACGCCTGCCGGATAGATGTACATCTCGCCCGCACGAATCCGAAGCGCCAGAACTTTCTTGTCCTTCAGGCTATCTCCAATCGTCGCTTTGACTTCTTCCAAGCTCTCTTTATATTTCGCGATTGCCTGTTCCGCTTGTTCCTGTTTGCCGCTTAACTCGCCGAGCAATTTCAGGTTGCTCTCCCAGTTGGTCGATATATGGGAGTACGGAATCGTGGGTGCGATTTTATTTAACTGCTCAATGACTTCAGGCTTGGCTTTGGACGATGCCAAAATCACATCCGGCTTCAAAGACAGGATCGTTTCGAAATTCGGCTCCATTTTCTCGCCAACCGACTGGGCGTTCTTCGTAATCGATTCAAACATCGGCGGGAATTTACCCGAGAAGCTAATGGCCCCAACCGGGTTTACTTCCAGCACAATGGCATCCTCCATGGCTTCAACGGCACCGGTGATAACGATGCGCTCCGTCTTGGCCGGAAGCGTATATTCCTGATCGAGATATTTCACAACTTTAGTATCGGACGATGCTGGAGCCGCTTCTTCTTTCGCAGCGTTTTCCTCCCCGGCTGTGTTCGCGCTCTCTGCTGCATTATTCGCGCTAGCTCCGTCTGTATCTTTAGCCTCGCTGCCTCCACCGCAGGCGGACAGTACCAACGCAAATACCAGCAATAACCCCAAGACCCATTTCATTCGTTTCATCTCTCTCCAATTACCCCTTCCATGATCTATGATCACTCAACAATTGATAATGATTATCATTATTGATCATAGTATAGGATTTGCTCTCTTAGTACCATGGACAAATCACCGGATTCCTCATGGACAATTTCCGGAAAACAACCGAAAGGCTTCCTCCGCCATCTGCTCCATCGCAATGGGAGAGTACTCGCGCCAAGGGTAAGAGGATAGTTGGTGCAACGTTCCGTCTCGCACCGCAGGAATGGTCATCCACTCCGGCGTTGCCTGCAGTTTTCTCCAATTGGCCAGCGTTTCGGAATCCTGACGGATCAAGAGCAGCATATGGTCTGCCCGGCTCTCCTTGATCTGCTCAATCGTTAAACGTCCAGCCTCCTCCCAGTCCACAGACTTAGCCGGCTGAAAATTAAAATAATCAAATAATAGTTCCTTCATGCCCGGATGACTGTAAGCCATCAGTTCATCCTGATGCAGGCGTGCGGTCAAAAGCGTGCGTTCTTCCATCATTTCAGCGGGGAGCTTCCCACGGTATGTCGATATTTTATGATGAAACGTATCGATCCACTGCTCTGCTTCGGGCAGCTTGTTCAGCAATTTAGCGAGCCCTAACAGATTAACCTGCCACCCTCCCTGCTCTTCCGGCATTTCGTAGAGGGGGGCAATCAGCCGAAGCTGCTCCTTCTCCCAATCTTCCACCCCCTGTGCACAAACGATGAGCTCCGGACGTGCCGAGGCCAGCTTCTCCAGATTCGCATATTTATTATGATTCTGACGGTATGCATCCAGATGAACGGGGATATCCGGCCCAAGAATGTTATAGTAATGCTGTGACCACTTCGGATGAAGCGGAGCCGCATACGGCGTGAAATCCAGCGGCATGGCGTAACCCAGGAGGGCCGTTGAGCCGTACATCGCCAGTTTATTTTTCCTTGTTTTCATATACACCGAGGGGGATATCCCGAATGCCTTCTTAAACTTGCGGCTAAAATAAAATTCATCCTTATACCCCACCATGTGCGCCACTTCACGCAGCAATGAATCCGAGCCCAGCATCAACTGCTTCGCCTTGTTCAAACGAACATGCGCCAAATAATCCATCGCGCTGTGCCCGTACGTCTTCTTATATACTTCAACAAAATATTTGGGACTCAGCTCCGAAAGGTTCGCCAATTGTTCAATCGTTAAATCTTCATCATAATGTTCTTCGATATACTCCTTCACCCGCTCCAGCGCTTGCCGCTTATCATTCTTGGAGTAAGGGCTGCATTCGGCAATCATCGTATATAGCAGCTCTTGAAAATCCAACTGAACCCTCCATTGCTTCATGGGCTCCTTACTGTGAAAATCCTTATACATCGACCGGCAGACGAGATTCAAGCGGTCCGGAGAGCTGATGACAAAGATGCCGTCATAGGGCATGAAATCGGCGCAATCCACCTCATGCAATCTACCGCATCCTGATATCCCTTCCATGAAACTATAATGAAAGATCGCGACCGAAGCCTGCTCGTGCTCCTCGGAACTCCTGTGATCGACACTCGTAATTCCGAAAGTAGTCCCCGCTGCACAACAATAAACGCATCCCTTATTCATACGGGTGATTTGCTCGGCCTGTTGTAAACAGGTTTCTCCGCTAAGCGGGATAATCAGGGCTGGCTGCACTGCCAACTGCTGCTCCAAGGAGAGCTCTTGCCCATGAACAATATCCATATTCCATAAACGGGCCGTGAGCCCGCTGTATTCACGCGAATCTTTTTTGATACTGCTATTCGTTGACAGGTTTAACATATGTACAGACCCCAACCTTAAATGAGAATGGTTATCATTATCATATAATTATCACACACCGTCCCAAAAGTCCAGCACGATCTTCTCTTTTCCACCTTGTCGCATGATGATGTTAGACAAAAAGAAAGCAGCCACGCGCTCCCTGTCAGGAAGCCGTAGCTGCTGCTTTTCAAATATTGGGTATGAAGGCGGATCCTTCGCATGAGAGAATTTCAGTCCCCTCCAAGAAAAACCTCTTCTCAAATGCGTCGGATTGTCATTAGTTCCCCCGCTGGCGCTGTCTTGCTCTTGCCTCGCCGCCTTTGCGGCCCGCTTCTTCACGGCTCATCTTGCCGTCCCCGCTGCTGCCTCTGTCGCTTCTGGCTTCGCCGCCCTGCTGTCCAATCTCTTGATAGAACTCACGTCCGTGGGATTCCGAGGTAGCCTCGCCGCCTTTGCGTCCGATGTCCTCATAGAATTCCCTGCCATGGGAATCGGAAGTCGCTTCCCCGCCCTTCTGGCCGATTTCCTGATAAAATTCCTTATCATGGGAGTTTGACGTGGAGTCTCCTCCCTTTTTACCGATGTCCTGATAAAACTCTTTGTCATGGGAACGGGAAGTTGCTTCGCCGCCCTTCCGTCCAATTTCTTGGTAGAACTCTTTGTCATGGTTGTTCGCAGTTGCTTCTCCACCTAAACGTCCTGCTTCTTCACGGCTCATCTTTCCGTTGTTGTTATTAGCCATTCTGAATCACTCCTTATAGGTAATTTGAAGTTGTTGCTCGTCCACGTTATGATATTAAACTCCTGACCAGAGATGAAACACTTGTTGTGCATAAATGTGCAATGAAAATCGATCAAAACCGTGATGAATCCTATGTAAACCTTGATATAAGAAAAAACTATCGACGTACATTCTAAAGAAGACAGAACTCGATTAGATGTTATTTTCTTGCATGATCAGGTAAGGCCATGCTTCGAAGTTTATACTTTCTGATATCTTAAGCGCAAAAAAAAGCTCCGCACAAGGTACGGAGCTTTTTCTTAGTATTCGTATGCGGTAGAGAGGACTCGAACCTCCACGGGTATACACCCACTACCCCCTCAAGATAGCGTGTCTGCCATTCCACCACTACCGCATAATATAAGGAGTACATCGTTTCGTTGCTTTGTAAAAAATGGTGAGCCATGAAGGGCTCGAACCTTCGACACCCTGATTAAAAGTCAGGTGCTCTACCAACTGAGCTAATGGCTCTCGATGACAATCGTGCTGCTGCCATATAAGAAAGTTATATAGAAAGTGGTGACCCGTAGGGGATACTCTCTCTTCGTTCGAGACTGCGAAGCCTATCCTAACGATGATTATGCTCCGACGAACCGACGGGCTTCTCATCCCGAGGTTATATAGAAAGTGGTGACCCGTAGGGGATTCGAACCCCTGTTACCTCCGTGAAAGGGAGGTGTCTTAACCCCTTGACCAACGGGCCACTTTAACCACGTCGCCGTGACGACAAGATTGAGTATAGCATAATTCCAAAAATGCTGGCAAGCTTTTTTTCGTAAATTTTAAAATTTATTTTTGGAGCTTTTTCGGCCAATAAATCAGCCTAAAAATTCCGGTGTTAACTCCACTTCTTGAACGCTATTTCCTTCTCGATCCACATGGTATGCATGTGCATTTTCCCTTGAGCTTACAATTCGATGCAACCGTCCGTCCATAAAATGTATTGCAACCCCATCATGGGAGCTTTCTTCGATGTAACRCTCAACGAAAGAGAGAGGGRTACTCTCCCTTCGGTCGAGACTGCGAAGTATTCCTAACGCTGCTTATGCTCCGACGAACCCTATCCAGGGTTCTCATCCCTATGCAAAAAAAGCTCCCGATCACTTSGTGATGGGAGCTTTCTTCGATGTAACRCTCAACGGAGAGAGAGGGATTCGAACCCTCGCACCGCTTACGCAGTCTAACCCCTTAGCAGAGGGTCCCCTTATAGCCACTTGGGTATCTCTCCATATGGCTCCCCGAACAGGACTCGAACCTGTGACAACTCGATTAACAGTCGAGTGCTCTACCAACTGAGCTATCAGGGAACATTAAGTTGGATATTAATAATTTATCATGACTTCATAGGGGAGTCAAGCTTCAGGAGTGTAAGGCGTCCGCTGCACTTTCCGCACCGATACCGGGCGGGATTCATCTTCCGTTTACGCAGATATTCGGTTGCGCAGACGCTGCAGCGTAGTTTATATCGGTATGGTTCCGGTTGGCGCCGGCCCGCGGCCTTGCCCTTCGGCAAGGATTTGCAGAAACGGCTCCCTCCAACGGCTTGCAGCAGGCTTTTGAAATCAGCGTCCCGATGCCGGTATCCCCTGCCCGCGATATGCAGATGATAGTGGCACAGCTCATGCTTGATGATCTTCTCCACCTCTTCCTTACCGTTCGTAGCAAGCTGATGCGGATTGATCTCAATGTTATGGCTTTTCATGAAATAACGCCCGCCTGTTGAAGACAATCGCCGGTTAAACGTAGCCTGATGCCTGAACGGAACCCGAAAGCTTTCCAGCGAGATTTTCTCAACCCATGCCTGCAGTTCTTCATTACTCATCTCGTTGATCGTCACCATGTCTGATCCTTCCTTTTGCCTTATAAATGCTACTTGAATTTTAACTTCTCTCTGGGCTACACTGTCAAGTAGAAAGTATGGAGGGAGAACCTGCAATCATGCCGAACATGCGCTACGTTATTTTAAAAGGACAGGACGAGCTGTTATTTGTTGAAATGCCCAGTGACTATGCTTACCAGCTCAGTGCTCTAAATTTACGCCTCAATAAGGAAATCGATAAACTCACCGCCGCAGGCAAACCTCAGCTGCCTCTTGCTGTAGCCGAATGCGACAATTTGGATCTGCTTCAGGAATCGCTGAGCATTCAAGGTGGTCTGGAATACATAAATGAGCTTGAGCAGGCCTTTGCTTCCCTTAAGGAAACGGAATATCCGCTCATCTCATTGCTTACCGAAATTCGTGCTCTCCAAGCGCAGCTTGAGCAATGGTACGAGGAAGAAGCGTTATAATCGAGGTAGACCTGCACGCTTTGGGCTTTTTCCCCATATGCTATCCATACAGATGGAATTAGCAAGAGGAGGAGATACCCTTGCCGCAATGGCTCTGCAATCAATTGACACGCGCTTTTCGCAAAAAGGACAGACGTCAGATCAAGCTGCTGAATGAATGCTGGTACTTTTACCGGAATTCCCCGGGCGAAGAAAACTCGAATGCCCGTTAGTGCACTGCAACCGATCCATAGGTATGACAATAAGCCGGACGCCCTGTCCGGCTTATTTTTGCATTTATTATGATGGCTGAATGGACGAATGTTATACTTATAGATCGCTGCGTTTAGCTGGCCAGGAGCCCTGAAGCTTCCGGAGAAAAACAATTTGTCCCGTATGATACGCATCATGCATGATTAAGCTAAGTATTCGCTGCGGCGATTCGATGATCTCTGCCTCCGTCATCACTTCCATCTTCTGTCGTAAAGCGGCATGAACATCCTGAAGCTGCTCCCGAGCCGTATTCCATGCCCCCTCACTTGTGTCATGAATAAGAAACGTCTCGTCATTGCCGATTCCTTCATTAGGAAGCGGCGTTCCTTCCAATCTCGCGAGCAGACGCTGCTTGTAATACAGCAAATGCTGAACGTTCTCCCAAATGGAATTTGCCGCCTGCCCTTCCGGTTTCCACAAAGCCTGCTCAACTGTTACGTCCTTCAGGGCAGGAAGAATCGGCGGATACCAATCCTCCTGCCCCATCGCATAATCCCAGTTTTGGAGCAGCAGTTCCTTCATGTTCATAACCATCGCCTCCGCATCAAATTTGTAACCAGCATAAATCAAATAGCATGTTACATAAAAATTAACACACTTCGGACCCCATTACAAGTAACTAGCAACATTAATATTTACTTGTTACAATAATGAGATGAGAAAGGATGAGTTTCATGTTATGGGATGATTTTATAAACAGCGAATGGCATGACTGGAGGGGCAGCGGCCGATCCGAGGACCGGCTTGCCCGAGAGGATTGGCTCACCGATTTCATGAACCAATATCAGCTTCAAGTCAGCCTGCCCCTGGCCCCGGATGAGCTGGGGCAGTTGAGGGAGCTTCGTTCCTTCCTGTTAACGTGCGTTCAACACATCGTTGCGGGGGAGTCACCCTCTCCCATGGAGATAGAGCAATTAAACCGCTGGATGGCTGCTGGACCCGTTATTCGTCATCTGGAGATCGATGAGGAACAAAATTTGGCGCTGTCCTATATCCTCCAAAATCCTGGCCTGCAAGCAGCGGCTGCCGAGATTGCCGGCTCCTTTGCGCAAGCCATCGAGCAAGGCGAATTATCCCGGTTCCGCATCTGCACGAATCCCGATTGCCTCTGGGTATATTACGACGACACGCGTAACCGTTCCAAACGGTACTGCGACGATAAAATGTGCGGCAATCTGATGAAGGTCAGACGATTCCGGGCGAAGAAAAAACAGCAATCTTCGGACAGCGAGGACTAAGCCGAATGCTTATGCTGCGCGCAGTATACCTCCACATCCATTTTGAAGAAACTGAGGTGAGTAATCATGAGCATCAAAAGGGTGACTCAAGCAGAATTGCCTTGGGTCAATCAACAATACGTGCACATCGGCTTTCAGCCAAGTTCACTGGACAATGAAATCATTGCCATCGTCATGTCGCAAGACGACTACGCAGGAGTCGGTCGATTGGTTAGACTTAATGAACACGAGGCGGAGCTCGGCGGTATTTATATTCTGGACAAGTTTAGAGGCCAGTCCCTCGCGCACGAAGTCGTCTCGTTTCTGGTGGAAGAATCCAAAAGACTAGGTTTTAAGACGGTTTACTGCATTCCGTTTGAGGAGCTGCAGCATTTCTATAAGAAGTTTGGTTTTCATGAAATCGATGTAAATGCTCCCGCAGTCGAACCCAAAATTTCGGCTAAATATCACTGGTGTCTCGAAAGATACGATAAAAAAGTACTGCTGCTAAAGCTGAGCCATGGCTAAGCCAACCGCCAGGACATGCCCCGTTAGCTCTTACTCCAAGAATTATTCAAAAAAAGAGCCGTTCTCCCCAAAGGAACTGCACCTCCAAATGTTAGGTCATCGCTAACGACTGGGGTACAGTTCAAGGAGTTACGGCTCTTCTTCTATTTTACGCAAGTTCCTATGACTGATCTTTCGGCTTGCGCATCGTCAATCCGACGCGGCCTTTCTTCAAATCTACATTCAGCACCCACACGGTAACGTTATCCCCCACAGAGACAACATCCATCGGGTGTTTGACAAACCCATCGCTCAGCTGGGAAATATGCACCAGTCCGTCGCTCTTGATGCCGATATCCACAAAGGCGCCAAAATCGATGACATTGCGTACCGTTCCCTGCAGCTCCATTCCCGGCATGAGATCCTCGATCTTCAGTACGTCCTGACGGAAAATCGGCAGCGGCAATTCCTCCCGCGGATCGCGTCCCGGGCGCTGCAAGCTGTCCAGAATATCACGCAGCGTCGGCACGCCAACCTCCAGCTTCACGGCAAGGTTCTCCGGCTGCTGGGCATCCAGCAGTTCAGCGAGCTCCTTGCTTCCAAGCTTGTCCAGACTTACCTGAAGCTCTTTGAACAAACGGTCAACCACCGCATAGGATTCCGGGTGAATCGGGGTACGATCCAATATGTTCTCGCCTTCCGAAATCCGCATAAAGCCCACGCACTGCTCATAGGTCTTGGCACCGAGACGCGGAACCTTCTGGAGCTGCTTCCGGCTGACAAACTTCCCGTTCTCTTCCCGGTATTTCACGATATTTTTGGCAATCGTCGCATTGATGCCGGCCACATAGGATAGTAGTGACGGCGAAGCCGTATTCACATCCACCCCGACATGGTTCACCGCAGACTCCACGACGGCCTTCAGGCTCTCCTCCAGATGCTTCTGGGTTACGTCATGCTGATATTGGCCCACGCCGATCGATTTCGGATCAATCTTCACCAGCTCGGCCAGCGGGTCCTGCACACGGCGGGCGATCGAGGCCGCGCTGCGCTCGGCGACATCCAGGTCCGGGAATTCTTCCTGCGCCAGCTTCGAGGCCGAGTACACGCTTGCTCCCGCTTCATTGACGATGAGGTAGGCCAGCTCAGGGTCAGCAAGCTCCGCAATGACTTCTTCGGCTACGAACTGCTCCGTTTCACGGGATGCCGTACCGTTTCCAATGACAATAAGCTTGATGCCGTATTTGGCAATCAGCTCCTTAAACTTGGCGGCCGCCTCCTGCTTCTTGTTGGCCGGCGGCGTCGGATAGGTTACGGCCACCTCAAGCAGCTTGCCCGTATCATCGACCACTGCCAGCTTACAACCGGTACGGTAGGCCGGGTCAACGCCCAGCACACAGCGTCCCTTCACCGGCGGCTGCAGCAGCAGGCTGCGCAGGTTCCCGGCAAAGATGGAGATTGCCTGGTTCTCCCCTTTTTCCGTCAGCTCTCCCCGTACTTCCCGTTCAATCGATGGAGCAATGAGGCGCTTGTATGAATCCTCGATCACCGCCGTAAGAATGTCCGTGACGGCTGATGGACCTTTAAGCACCTGCTTGCCGATATACGCGTGAATGGATTCGGAAGGAACATCCAGCCCTACCTTTAGAATATTCTCGCGCTCTCCCCGGTTAATGGCCAAAATCCGGTGCGGCGGCATTTTCTTCGCCAATTCCCGGTAATTGTAATAGTTCTCGTATACGGATTCCACTTCGGTATCCTTCGCCTCAGAGGTCAATATGCCGTGGTCCAAGCTGTATCTGCGAACCCAGGAACGAACGGTTGCATCATCGGCAATGTTTTCAGCCAGTATATCCATCGCGCCTTGCACGGCCTCTTCTGCCGAAGCCACACCCTTCTCCTCATCCACATACTTGGCTGCCTCAACCATCACATCAGCCTGCTTCGGCTGCGACCATATCCACTCCGACAGCGGCTCAAGCCCTTTTTCCTTGGCAACGCTTGCCCGGGTTTTACGCTTTTGCTTATACGGACGGTAGAGATCTTCTACCTCCTGCAGCTTAACGGCGGCCGTAATCGATGCCTTCAGATCTTCCGTCAGCTTGCCTTGCTCCTCTATGATGCGGATGACTTCCCGCTTACGGATCTCCAAATTGCGCAGATAGCCAGTCCGCTCTTCAATATCACGTAATTGGTTCTCATCCAGTTCGCCTGTCATTTCCTTACGGTAACGCGCAATAAACGGTATGGTATTGCCCTCATCCAGAAGTTCAACGGTCGTGCGCACCTGTTTTTCGGACAATTGAAGCTCCTTCGCGATCTGCTTCACGATCCGTTTCGATTCTTCCTTGCGAATCTGTTCCTCATTTACTTCCACAACAGCTTCTAATTCAGACAATGATATCCCTCTTTCTTCAATGAAACTATATTTGCTATTATCCCAAACTTAAGCGCTCATTTCCACTACATCGCTCACTTCATAAGGCTTTAAGCTGCTTTTAATGTCAATTTCATCTGATTTTAAGATTAAATTTATATTCTTAGTGTACGAAAATGCTGCTGCCGGATATCCGCACCTCATTACAATTAGGGGGTCACCTTAGATGAATGACAAACATGCGATTGCCTGGTCCGTTGTCTGCCTTTTGTTTATCGCAGCGGCGGTCACAACGGCCTACATCCTCATACCTACAAACGCGTAAACCGCCGCTCTCTTAGTCTCATGCATCCATTGCCGTGCCCTTCGAACATACCCTCCATATAAAAACCCTCAAGGAGTTAGTCCTTGAGGGTTTTTAGTCATAACATTCTATGTGGAAAACGTTAGCGCTTGAATGGAATCAAAAATCAATCAAGCCCAGACTTATTTGCAGGGAATCATCCACCTTACTCATCATTTCATCATCAAGATGGGTGATTTTGTCGGTTAGCCGCTGCTTATCAATCGTCCGGATCTGCTCTAGCAAAATGACGGAATCCCGGTCAAATCCATGCGACGCCGCGTCGATTTCGACGTGAGTCGGCAGCTTGGCTTTTTGAATCTGTGCCGTAATGGCTGCAACAATCACAGTCGGACTAAACCGGTTGCCGATATCGTTCTGAATGACAAGGACTGGCCTTACGCCGCCCTGCTCAGAACCGACAACAGGTGATAAATCCGCAAAAAATACGTCGCCCCGTTTAACGATCACTGTCTACACCCCGCTTACTAAGCGGTCTAGAGTGTTGTCTGCATCTTCCTCCGCGTGAAACGCCTCAGAAGCCATGGTCAGGTTAATTTTGGCCATTTCCATATAACCTCGCTGCATGGATTCACGAATGTAACGTTTCTTCCGTTCATTCAGGTACAACTTCATGGCTTGCCTAATAAGCTCACTGCGGTTGGAATTTTCCAGCTGAGCGATCCCGTCCACTTCCTGCAAAAGATGATCCGGTAAACTGATCATGATTCGTTTGGTGTTCTGCATATTGGCCACCCTCTATTACACCCCCACAACCTTCTCGCCCTGTGCACCAGTATTACATTATTCAAGGAAAATTATACAAAAGAATATATATGCCGAAGGTATATCAAGTATGCTGCATATCATTATAAACTACAATCGACACTTTCGTACAGACTTAAACGACATATTCCTAATTCGGGAAGATCTGTACTTATT
Organism: Paenibacillus sp. Dod16; assembly: GCF_049893405.1. Taxonomy (NCBI): domain Bacteria; kingdom Bacillati; phylum Bacillota; class Bacilli; order Caryophanales; family Paenibacillaceae; genus Paenibacillus; species Paenibacillus sp. Dod16. The sequence continues at coordinate 115,106 of NZ_JBNDYG010000006.1, read as the reverse complement.
CCTTCTTTCCTGAATAAATTACTTATGGTGACTTGACTTTTAAAGGTTGCTCCAGAGTGCATTTACGGTCTTCACGGGTATATCATTGCGTATATACTGACGTGGTACCCGGTGGGCAATCATGCAGACGACCTCGTAGTGGATCGTCCCCAGCTTGGACGCCAGCTCATCTGCCGTAATGCATTCGTCAGACTGCTGACCGATGAGTACAACCTCTTCACCAGCTTTAATTTGTTCCGCCTCATCGGCGAAAGGTTTGAGCGATACCATACATTGGTCCATACAGATGGTTCCGACAACAGGGACGCGGCGGCCGCGTATCAGTACTTCCACTTTACCGCTCAGCATACGAGAGAAGCCATCGGCGTAACCGATGGGGAGGGTTCCAATTTGCTCTTCCTCCTCCGTTACATACTTCGTCCCGTAGCTGATACCGGAATGCGGAGGTAAATTTTTGACGTAGACAAGCTTTGTCTTTAACGTCATGACAGGGCGGAGGCTCACTGTTTTTCGATTCACCTCGTCCGAAGGATACAGTCCGTACAAGCTGATGCCGACACGAACCATATCATAGGATAATTCGGGTGTATCAATCGCAGCAGCGCTGTTGCCCGTATGTATGAGCGGGATATGGTAGTCCTTATCCCGAAGAGCGTCCGCTACGCCCTGAAAACGGCGGTACTGTCCCAACGTATAGTCTTTGTTCTTTTCATCCGCTCTTGCAAAATGGGTAAACATTCCTTCGACAACAACCTGCGGCAGCGAAAATACTTCTTCTATAAAAGAAATTGCATCTTCGCCTGGAAGCAGGCCCAAACGACCCATTCCGCTGTCAATCTTGATGTGTACCTTGAGTGGCTTCTCCGGCTGGACCGGCAGTGCCTTTATCGCTTGGAGCACTTCCGAACTGAACAGGGTTATGGTTACATCATGCTCATAAGCGATCTCTACAGCCTCCGGTGGTGTATATCCGAGCACCAGGATCGGGCTGGAGATGCCTCCTTGCCGAAGCTCGAGCGCTTCATCCAGGAAAGCTACACTTAAGTATGCCGCCCCCAGTTGCTGAAGTTCGCGTGCCACTTCTACAGCTCCGTGACCATAGGCGTTAGCCTTCACACAAGCAAGCAATTTCATGTGGCTTGGCAGCGCCTCACGAAAAGCGTTATAGTTGGCGCGCAGATGGTCCAGGTTGATCTCCGCCAGGGTAGGTCGATATATCGCTTGCAATTCCAGTCACCTTCTTACCATTTTGAAAAAAACATTATGCTTTACATTAGATTAATGGTAATGTTCCCGGGGGCAACTGTCAATTGAGGCAAATTGCTTATTTATGAGGCTCGTGGTTCCCCCCGGGTGCGAAACTTGGTGAAACATCGGAATATATGCAAGAAATAGTGATGAGCCCACGGATGGAGTGCCTTTATTTGGAAAAGAGGCGAATGGCCTCATTGTCGGAATTTTGCCCTCCTTCAATGCTCGGTATCCGCCTACTTCGTATTATTTACCCGATTCTCCCTGCATGGAAGCAGCGACTTTCTTCATTTCTTCAACAGGCAGGTTGGCGCTCGTAATTCGGTATTCCACGCCTTCCGAATTCCAGGTCAGCGTTCTTTGCTGATCGCCGGTGAGCAGGCCAACCGTTGTGAAATCGATATACACGGCCTCGCCCGGTACGAGGGAAACCGCACGATCCACCGGTCTGGATTCCATAATCGTGTATTGATACACACCGTCATACTTCAGAATAACCGCATGATCCTTGCTCTCCGGAACTTCCATCGTGTCTTTGTTCGTGACCCCTGCAGGCACATATTCCGGATAGATGATGCCGAAGGATCCCATATCGCGACCCGAAGCCGCTTCCGTCAAACCTTCGGTTCCCTGAGTGCCGTTACCTTCCGTACTGGAAGCCACCGGTACCCCGTTCTCGTCCACTTCCGCCATGGTCCCCTTCGCATCGTTCATGGCACTTAGATTCTTGTTCGTATCAAATGAATCCTTGGTCAGGTTCGTATCAAAGGTAAAGGTGTTGAATTTCACCTCAACAACCACATTCGCTTCGGAATCCGACACTTGTACCTGTTTCGGCGTGTAGTTGTCCTTGGCGAGCCAAATCTTCTGACGAATCAAGGAATGGCTGTGGTAATTGGCGGCCACATCAAACACGTAACTATCCTTATCCTCGGCAAACTGACGGGTGTTGTCGCTCAGAATGCTGCTGAGCAGCGTTTGGTACAGATATACCTGTCCCTGATTATCCGGCCAGTCGCTCTTGAAGCGGAAGCTCTTGTTTAAGCTCGGCGTCAGAACGAACACGCCGTCATCGTTGCGAAGCACGATTTGCGTAATATCCTTTTGCCCATTGGTTAAACTGATCCGGTAATAAGATGGAGACTGGTACCATACCTCAACCTGATACTCCTGCGGCGCCGAACCGGTATGTATGGTCATAACGCCCGCTCCCTGGTAAGCGCCCTTGGCACTTTCCAGCTTATCAGCCACCTTGCCCAGATCCTTTACAACGCTGTCTGCATTCTTCTTCCCGCATCCCGCCAGTATTGTTGTTAAGCATAATACCGCGAGCAGCACCCATGAAATCCGGCGCATGTCATCATCCCCTTCAACACTTGTTTTGACTTGATTGATACATGTCTATGAGGGACTTGGTCACATTATGCAGACTAGCCTGACAAGCACCGCTGCGTTCCGGACTCGGCAGGCATTTACACTTCGCTTAAACGAAAAAAGAGCCGAGATTGAATCCGTCGATCGCTGATTCATCCTCGGCTCGATATATGAAAGTAATCAGTACAAACCCTCTTCTTATTGTTCTCTGTAAGTATAGAAGCTGATCGACCTTAGCCAACTCTAAGGGGCAGTGTGCATAGGAACTGACTTCTCAGGAGCCGTATTCGTATAAGGCGCGAACCATTCCTCATCTACATTGTCAGGTGACGGAAGACTACGGGTAGTCGAGTCAAAGACCCAGAAGATCCCTACGCTGAGCACGGCGATTCCGCATCCCGCGATAATGGAGGAGCTTGCCGCAACCACGCCAAGGGCACCTCCGATCAGGCTGCCAAGCGGCATGGCAATTCCGCTGAGTCCGCTAGCTGCCGCAAACACCGTGCCCAATCTTTTCTCGGGTATTGCCTTCTGAATGACCGAGTTGATGATAACGTTCGTAATCCCTCCGGGAAACCATGCCAGACCGTACACCAGAACGACAAGCCAAGTCCAAGGGGTGAATACGCTGAGACACCAGGCAGCGCCCGATAAACAGAACGCTCCGGCAAAAATATAACCAAGGGGCAGGCGCTCCAGCTTCAAATACGGAGCCAGGATCGCTCCCAGCAAACTTCCGAAAGCCTGTGCCATGAGCAATATACCGTAGACGCCTGCTCCGCCGAGGCTGTCGGCAAACGCTGGCATAACCGTAAAGGTAGCGCCGCCCGCAGCATTGATGACAATCATCCCCATTTGTACCCGTGCGAGCGGGGTTGCCAGAATGTAGCGAAGACCTTCCTTCATGTCCGCCCAATAACTTTTAAGGGCATTACGCTTAGGTTTTGAAGTTAAGGTATTGTTCACTGATGTTTTATTATCGTTGTTATCCGAAGTTTTGATGGATTTCTTGATTTTCAGTTGCGAGAATAACAGCGCTCCGATGAAGAAGCCAATGGAATTCCATAAGTAAAGGGATACTGCGCCCAGCACAATAATCAACACGCCGGATATTGCGTTGCAAGCGACATCGATGCCTTGATAGGCTAAGGAGAACAGCGAGTTGCCTTGCGTCAGCTGTTTCTTATCGAGAATTTTGGGAAGGGCCGACATTTGGGCCGGATATACCCACATATTCAGCGTGGACAGAATCGGTGTAATCGCCAGTACAACGCCGACCGTCAGAAAGTCGAAATAAAATGCAAGCGGAACGATCAACAGAAGAAGCGCCTGAAATAACTGGGTGTACACCAGAAGCCCCCGTATAGGAACCCGGTCAATCATCGGACCGGATAGCAGTTGAATGATTCGGGGAAGAATCGAGAGGAAGCCGGCAAGCCCCGTATACAGCGTCGAGCCCCCGAGATCGTACACCAGCCACATGGCCGCTACCGCGTACAGGCTGTCGCCGATATTCGTAAGAATTCGGCCAACGAACAACAGCAGGAAATTGCGATTTTTAAATATTTCCATAGAGGAACACTCCTTGATTTAAAGTTAGTAGTTTTGGAGAGAAGAGGCTCTAGAAGCCCCTTCCTAATCGGACGTTTCCGTCGAAACCACGTTGATCCCGACGGCATACTCCTTACTGTCTTTCCCTTTGGTCGTGAGCGTCTTGTTCACCCATTTTTCAAGCAGCTCCTTGAATTCCGTTGTCATCTCTTCATATTGGTCTGCGTCCAACTGCAGCCTCAAGCTGATTCTTGTACGGGTCGCCGCTGCATAATCTTCGGCAAGGACCGGGTCCATCGTTTGCGTTCCCTTGGTGTTAAACCACTTCGCTTTGGATTTATAATATTTCTCTACGATGCCGCCGACCGTCCGGGTCTCCACCAAATCTATCAGGCCGCCGTCATACAACTTCTGAATATGATAGTGGATGCTTCCCGGCGAATCTCCCAATTCATCTGCTACTTGCTTTGATGTTTTGGCCGTATCCAGTATGGTTCCGAGAATTTTCACCCGCTGGGCGCTCCCGAGCAGCTTCGCTTGTTCCACCGATATTTCGATGCTTTGATTTTGATCTTGTTCCATAGCTCAACACTCCATTCTAAATTCATTCTAATTACGTAAATTATACGGTTATTTTCGTTCATTCCATTTTAGTTTATCATTCTAATTTTCTAGATCGACATGACACAATAATAAACCACCTATTACCATTTGTAAATAGGCGGCTTATAAATTGTTTATTTTTTTCTAAACTGGTTTGACCATATGATAATAAACATGCCCGTTAATCATGATTTCCTTATCCGTTTTATATCCTCTTCTGTCGTACAAAGAATGAGCCCGATGATTGTCCGTTACCACAGCGAGAGCAATTTTACGATACGTAAGCTCCTTTGCCCGGTTCTCTGCATGTTCGATGAGCGCCGAACCGATCCCCTTTCCTCCAAACTGCGGAGAAACGGATAACGTATCGATATAATACTCATCCTCGTCTGCCTCTTTGTCCAGCGCAACGGAAGGGTCATTCTTAAGCTTCCGCAAACGATCCAGAATCGGACGATCCAATTCGGCCGCTTGATCCCCGCCGTAAGCAACGATAATGCCCGTTACCTCGCCGTCGATCTCCTTCACGGCAGCCTGACGGTAACTGAGCCTGCCCTCGTCTGCCCGGAAATATTGCTCCAGCACTTCAAGCACTTTCTCTTCACTGTCTTCCCCTGTTAATTGATGCGCCACATCGTGCAGTGCGTCATACAGCAGCCTTACCGCTGCAGCTGCATCCTGTGGTCTAGCTGATCTGATGCTCATGCCTATTCATCCTCCGATTACAATTCAATGCATTTTCATATTTCAAGTATCCCAGTCCTCAACCTCATAAAACAGCTCCATCTCAGACGATGCTGTAAAAGAACGCCGTTTAACTTCAGGATCCCCGATCTTCTCGTGCAGTCCAAACCCTCTTGATACCTTGAACGTAAAAGACAAGCCATGAGGTACCATTGCACTTCCTCTATATATGCCATCTCCGCAGTACGGAATCTCAAATCCAGCATAGATCGTGGAGGAAGCCGGTGTGGAAGGCGGTACCTTCACCTGAATCGTGATTTTCACAAGCTCAGGCAATTGTTCCACGATCGTAATCTCTTTATCTGCGCTCAAGCTTCCCATGTGCAGCGTAACCCGGGTACTGCCGGATGTTCGAGGCTTCATCGTTCCGTCCGGCAGCAGCGTGAGCAATTCCGGCTCCTCGACATGGTAGGTTCCGTTCATCAACGATTGCACAAATCCGCTGTCGTATGTAATGACCGGGTTCAGTTTCTTGACGGGTCCGTTCACCCCTACGACGCCATCTCCATGCAGCTTTATCGAGGCTGGTTCTCCAATGTCGCCGAAAAAATACAGCAGCGGCGCTTGCGCTCTGCCTGCCCAGTCGCTTTGGCTGTGAGCCGCTCCCGGATCAAGGAACAGCATGAGATCTTCCCCAGGCACAAACCCGTCTTGGATCAAACGTTCTGCTTCCTCCCGTGCGTATTTTTCCATGAAGACCCCTTCTGCGCCGCCCATATCAAGCCATATCTTAAGATTGGGATGCGTCCCGTATCTTTCATAAAAGGGATGTTCCTTAAGCTCTCCCTGAGCATCAAAATGAGCTTTGACGAAATAAGGAGACATGACCGCTATACTTCCGAACACGTCCGGTCTTCTAAAGCCTATATTGTAGGTAACGATCCCGCCCGCAGACGAACCCATCATGGCCGTGTGCTGAGGGCCCCTCAACGTGCGAAAGTTCTGATTGATATAGGGTATAACTTCTTCAATAATAAATAATTCGTAGCGTTCACCGGCAAACGGGGGATCAAACACCTCATGCATCTTTGGATTGTCATGGAAGTATTCATTCAGTCTTTGATGGGGAACCGTTGCGATGCCAACGATGATAATCTCCTGCATCCGTCCTTCGGAAACCAGCCGATCGGCGGTGACGTGCATATCCCAAGAACCGCCTCTTTCATCCGCTGAAAATACATGCTGCCCGTCATGCATATAGAGTACGGCATAATGCTTCCCCATATTCTCATGATAACTGGGTGGAAGATATACATACAAACTTCGGGTATTGCCTAAGTTAACCGATGGAAAATCTGCAATTTCTACCATTCTTGAGGACATACTGACCATTCTAACCCCTCCTGACTATTTTTGCACCACATACGCGTGTTTGCGCTTAATCACTCCAGGCGATGCCAGATAACAAAAAAAGGCACAACCCGATAAAATCAGGTTGTACCTCTTGGGTAAGCATTGCCTTACTCCACATTATACTGGGGAATTTCCCCATTTTCAATATCAGGATTCACCTTCAGGCGGTTCTTTCGGCACATACTTAAAGATATCGCCATCCACAAAAGTATCAATCAATCGTTCCAGCCATTTATAGTAAGCAACGGCCTCGCGCATCTTCGCCTGATCCTCTTGCAGCACCGCTGCCAGCTCTTCGTCATCTTCATGCGTTTTACGGAGCTTCTCCGTTTCGTCGAGCGCTTTGCGCAGGACCAGAATGTTGCTCTCCACCGATTTACGCCATTTAATATCGAAGAAATCCAAGAAGGTCTGGTACCAGTCATACTCCACTTCATACAAATCCTTGCGGGAACCCTTCTCCCACACCTTGTTTACCATTTTATAATCGAGCAGCGTCCGCACGCCTGTACTCATGCTGGTCTTGCTCATTTTCATTTCCTGCCCCATTTCATCCAGGTTCATCGGCTTATCCGCAAAATAAAGCAGTCCGTATAAATGTCCCGTTGAGAGTGGAATGCCGTACAAATCCATATTCCGTCCAATATTTTCAATGACACGCTTACGAATCTTATGCACGGCTGCCTGCCGTTCATCATCTAAATGGTACAAGCCCATGCTTGCAGCCTCCTCTATCTGTAGCCATCCAAGAAGTCATGTCAACATAACAAAACTAGGTGGACTCGAAGTGTAGTGTGAACGATCTCCATGAAATCTAAACAAGCCGAATCCACACACATTCTCTGATCTATTGTAGGGAAAGCTATTTTAAAAGTAAAGAAGATCGCTCTAGAGGATATTGGAGCATATGGGAGCATTTCAAAGGATAACTTTGTACAGTTTTTACTGTACGTTCTTTATGTACGGATATAACGTTTGATACTTTACGTATCGGTTGTTACAATGGGTGACATGGGTTTACGAGACGACAGGAATAAGAAGACTCGGTCAAATGGACGCGTCTCTATACAATAAAAGGAGGAGTACTTTTGGCTATTCTGCAAGTTAACAAAGTCAGCAAGTTGTTCGGCGCGAATCCGGAACAAGGGATTCAATTGCTGGAGCAAGGCTGGAGTAAAGCGCGAATTGCGAAAGAGAAGAACATAACGGTTGGCGTTAACCGTGTCAGCTTCGATATTCACGAAGGCGAGATTTTTGTCATCATGGGGCTGTCAGGCAGCGGTAAATCTACATTGGTCCGTTTGCTAAATCGGTTGATTGAACCAACATCGGGCGAAATATTGATCCACGGCAAAGATCTCCGAAAAATGAACAAGGAACAGCTGCGTGAAGTACGACGCAAAAAAATCAGCATGGTGTTCCAGAAATTCGCCTTGTTCCCTCATCGTTCGGTTGTAGAGAATGTGGAGTACGGATTGGAAATTCAAAAGGTACACAAAAGCAAGCGGCACGAAGCAGCCATGAAGTCGCTTGAGCTTGTAGGCTTGAAGGGCTGGGAGGAAAAGATGCCCGATCAGCTTAGCGGCGGGATGCAGCAGCGTGTCGGGCTAGCCCGCGCACTCGCTAATGATCCCGAGATTCTGCTAATGGATGAGGCCTTCAGCGCACTGGATCCGCTCATTCGCAGAGACATGCAGGACGAATTGATCGAGCTCCAGGATAAAATGAAAAAAACCATCGTGTTCATCACGCATGACCTGGACGAAGCTCTTCGAATCGGCGACCGCATTGCCTTGATGAAGGACGGTTCGATCGTGCAGATCGGAACGCCGGAAGAAATCTTGACCCAGCCTGCCAACGATTACGTTGAGCGGTTCGTGGAAGATGTGGATCTGTCCAAGGTGCTTACCGCTTCACGCGTTATGCGCCGTCCGGAGACCATTACGATGGATCGTGGACCTCGCGTTGCGCTGGAGCTTATGCGTGAACGGGGAATCTCGAACCTGTTCGTCATCGACCGTTCCAAGAAGCTGCTTGGCGTCATTACGGCCGAAGATGCTTCGGATGCCATGAAAAATAACCGTAAGCTTGCGGATATACTCATCACGGATGGCCCGAGTGTTGGACCCGATACATTGCTAAATGAATTGTTTGAAATTACGAGCATGGCTAAAGTACCGTTGGCCGTTGTGGATGAGAATGGCCGATTGATGGGCGTTATCGTCCGCGGTGCTGTACTTGGTGCCCTGGCCGGAGAAAGCAAAAGCGAGGAGGTGACGCAAGATGCCTAAGATCCCTCTCGCAAGCTGGGTTGATTCCTTGGTCGAATGGATGGGAGACGTCTTCTCCGGATTCTTTGACGCCATCTCCTTCATCATCGAAAACATCGTGCAGCTGTTTACGGATTTGTTCATGCTGCCTCATCCGTATCTGTTCATTGTCATCCTGGCCGTCATTGCCTACCTATTAGGCCGTCTGCCGTTGACTTTGTTCACAGCCATCGGTTTTCTGCTCATCGATAACTTGGGTTACTGGTCACAGACCATGAGCACGCTCAGCCTGGTTATCACAGCAGCCTTAATCTCCGTTATACTGGGTGTTCCGCTGGGTATATGGGCGGCCTACAGCAAGTCGGCATCCCGCGTGATCATACCGGTTCTTGATTTTATGCAAACTATGCCGGCATTTGTGTACTTGCTCCCTGCCGTTACATTCTTCAGCTTGGGCGTGGTTCCCGGGGTTATCGCTTCGGTTATTTTCGCCATACCGCCAACGATTCGCTTGACCCGTCTTGGCATTATGCAAGTATCAGGTGAACTGACGGAGGCTGCAGATGCATTCGGTTCGACTTCCGGACAAAAATTGTTCAAGGTTCAGCTTCCGCTGGCCATGCCAACCTTGATGGCCGGCATTAACCAGACCATCATGCTGTCCTTGTCGATGGTCGTCATCGCTTCGATGATCGGTGCCCAAGGTATCGGTGCCGAGGTCTACCGGGCCGTAACGCAGCTGCAAATTGGTAAAGGTTTTGAAGCTGGCTTGGCTGTCGTCATTTTGGCGATTGTCCTTGACCGCTTTACACAAAATATATTTAAAACGAAAAAAAGGGGTGCTTAATTTGAAGAAACAGAAGTTTTGGTTGCTGCTCAGCTTGGCTGCTATTCTGGTTCTGTCTGCTTGCGGAAATGGCGGAACGGATGGAACGACGGACAAAGGGGCTGAAGGCGGTTCAACTGCTTCCCTCGGTGAACAAGTGAAACATGAAATCATCGGTATTGATCCAGGTGCAGGCATTATGAAGGCGACCGCAGCGGCTATTGAGGAATATGGATTGACCGACTGGAAACTGGTCGAAGGCTCCGGAGCTGCCATGACGGCAACCCTTAACAAAGCCATTAAGAATGAGGATCCGATCATTATTACCGGTTGGACTCCGCACTGGATGTTCTCCAAGTATGACCTGAAGTATCTGGAAGATCCGAAGAAAGTATTCGGTGAAGCGGAAGAGATTCACACCGTTGTCCGTCTTGGACTGAAAGAAGATCATCCGGAAGCTTACAAGTTCCTAAGCAATTTCAAATGGACGTCCGACGATATGGGTCAGATTATGACGGCGATTCAAGAAGGCCAAGACCCTGAAGCTGCCGCGAAGGAATGGGCAGACAACAATGCGGAGAAAGTCGACGCCTGGCTCGAAGGCGTTCAACCCGTTGACGGCAAAACCTTCAAATTCAGTTATGTCGCTTGGGATTCCGAGATCGCCAGCACCAATCTGCTGAAAGTGATCATGGAAGACAAGCTCGGATACAAAGTTGAGGCGCTTCAAGTCGAAGCAGGCCCCATGTGGACCGGCGTTGCCAACGGCGACGTGGATGCAACCGTAGCAGCATGGCTTCCGTTGACGCATGCAGACTACTGGGATAAGTTCAAGGAGCAAGTCGAAGACCTTGGCGCTAACATGGAAGGCGTGAAAACCGGCCTGGTGGTTCCGTCTTACGTGGAAGCAAATTCAATTGAAGATTTGAAGTAATATAAGACCATCCCATGGTATATGGGATGGTTTTCTTTTTTGGGTGGTCAAGATTAGTCGGCCTGTTCTGGGAGGATGTATCCGTTCCGGTCGCTGTTGAAACCAGGAAAACGTGATGATATTCTTGCGGTATTTTCCCGGTTTCAAAGGCGAACGCCAGGTCTCCTCCACGCATACATCCTCTGTTCCTAAGTACGGCCTCCAATCTTTCCTCCCACCAAAAGAGAGCCATCCCTTTCGTCTGGGATGGCTTTTTTTGGGGCTGGGCGCGGGAGGGGCTAAGCTGACCACTGCTACACGGTCAGCTGCCTGATTCATTGCCGGGCATGCTAGGAATCCTCTGGACTCACAGGCTTGCCGGCCGGCTCGAGAGTCTGACCTGTTCTACACGGTCAGACTCATTCATTGCCGGACATGCTGTGAATCCTCTGGACTCACAGGCTTGCCGGCTCGGCTCGAGGGACTGACCTGTTCTACAAGGTCAGATTCATTTATTGCCGGACATGCTGTGACTCCTCTGGACTCACAGGCTTGTCGGCTCGGCTCGAGAGTCTGACCTGTTCAATTCGGTCAGACTCATTTATTGCCGGGCATGCTGTGAAATCCTCTGGACTCACAGGCTTGCCAGGCCAGCTTCCTTGCCCTGTCGGGGGCTTGCAGCTTTCCCCGATACGGCCTCGACATTGCACTGCTTCAGCTCGTCCCTCGCTCACAAAAACGATCATGCCCACAGATGGGCATGATCGTTTTTCATAAACACTACTCTTTTATCGTTACCGTCACGGGAGAGTATTCGGCAATGACGGTTTGTCCATGCACGGATACACTGCCCTGCGGCGTAAGATCTTTTTCGGTCATGATCCCCAATGCGATGGTGAACTTGTTAAACTTGATCGGGATGTTTTTCTCCCGGCGGATCTCCTCGCCGTTCACGTAGAAGATCGCTTCGTCCTCGGCACGATTATACGTAATTTTGTACGTGTTGAATTCCCGCGGTGTAAAATGCGTATCTTCCTCTTTGAAAATGCAGAAGTAACGGGTCTTGTCCGATTCCGGCACCTGTACCCCCGGGAATGGCAGGACGGCATACACGCTGGCATACTTGTCGTTCGAAGCAAAAAAGTCCAGTGCTGCACCCGTGCTGAAATCAAGCAGATTCAACGATACGTAACCGTCATACAAGTCGCCGGGAACCGTACCCTGTGTGCGTGCCCGAATTTGCAGCTCAAACGTAACCTCGCCGGATTCCGGTACGTCTACCTCTTCGTTGGAATAATACATATGCTTGGCATTATCGAGAATTTGGATTTGATCATTCTGGCGGCTGAGCGGTGCCCGCACGTACAGGATTCCGTTGCGGACGATCACGACTGCATTCGGCTCGCGATATTCCCAGAATGAACCGTCCGGCAGCGGAAAACCGCCGATCTTCCAAGTCCCGGTCTCGGACAGGATAGAGTGAAAATCACCAAAAACGCGTTGTTGTTCCATCTAATTCCCCTTCTTCCTTACAAAGTCTGAATGATTCCTTGAATGATCAATGACAGGATCAGCACGCCGCCGCAGCGCATGGTGGTCATCGTTGACGCACCCATCAGTGGTAAATACGCTTCGGAACGGTTGTTGTCCTTCAGTCTTCCATAGACAAGATACAACGGAATCATCGTAAGCAGTGCAATCAATGCGTAAGGCGGGAGCGCCCCGGCCAATACGCAGGCTATCAAAGACAAGCAGGCCAGCAGCAGCAGAACTCTCGAGAAGCTCAGCGCTCTTTTTTCACCCCATACCACTACCAGGGTCTTCTTCCCGGCCTGACGATCCGCCTGCCAATGCAAAAAGTGATGATTAAACAAAATCAGCGTTGTCAGCAGCCCAATGGGCAGTGACAGCAGCAGCGCCCGAACATCCATATGTGAGGTTTGAACGTAGTATGCGCCCATCACCGGCAAAATACCAAAGGATAGCAAAATCGCAATCTCGCTGAAACCCTTGCCGCGGTATCCGAATTGAATCGGCGGTGCGACATAGAAATAAGCGATCAGCCCGCCAAGTCCGCCAAAGATGAAGGCCCACCAACCACTGATCAAACTAAGGATAATACCGCTCAGCGCCGCAATCCCGAACAGCGTCCAGGTAACGATCTCGAATTTACGGAGCGACCAGACGCCCTTCGTAAGAAAACCGGAATTCGTGGAGATCGCATCTACATGCTCCTGCGCTTCCGTGTCCGTTCCGTTCTTATAGTCCCACAAATCATTCACCATATTGGAGAACAGATGGGCAGCGCCGCTCCCGATCAAGGTCAATAAAAAGAGGCCTATATGAAATTCACCTGTCCATACATAAGCCCCGAGTGCTCCTAAAGCAACCGGAATCAGCATAACGGGAATCACTTTGATTCGGGAAGCTTTTTTAAACTGTTCAAGGGCATCCACTTGGTTATGCTCCTTTCCTTCTATAATACAGAATAGAACGCCTGCAGACAGCTGCAGACGTTGACGTTGTGAAACATGGAACTTGCATAAATAAGAATATCATAATTGTCGAACTTTGTAATCCGTTTGTTAGAACTTGGCTACGCAGCCATTATACCGATGAACGTTCGATCAGCTCGAAGGCAAGCTCCTTGCGAATCGGCTCTTTCCGCTCCCCTTGAATATGCGCATACAGCATCTTGAAGGCCTCCGAACCCATATCAAAGAGTCGGTTATCAATCGTGGTGAGACCCAGCATTTTGCCGATCGGCTGGTTATCGAAGCCAATGACAGCGAGCTCTTGCGGAATGGACAGTCCTCTCTTCTCAGCTTCATAGATCAAACCCGCGGCCACATGGTCACCCGTTACCAATAAACTACTTGGACGTTCCTCCATAGCGGACAGCCGATCCATGATTGCCGCACCGTCTTCCAGATCGATACAGCCATCCAAAATCCATTCCTGGCGGTAAGGCTCCCCGATCTCTTTAAGGACTTCTTCATATGCCACTTGGCGTGCTCTCGTGCTCGGACTATCCAGTCTTCCCACCGTGAAGCCGATGCGTCGATGTCCTCGCTCTATCAAATATTGCATGGCACTGCGAAATGCGTCAGCATGGTTTATATATATAGAAGAAAATAATCGTTCGCCCGCATCCTGACAGCATACAATCGGTCCATAAGCACAATAGGCTTCGATCTGTTTTGGGGTCACGGCCGATGATAAAATAATAATGCCGTCAATCTCGCGGTTTCGCAGCATCTCCAGCACTTCCACTTCCTTGTCCGGCGCATACCCGGTTTGGCACAGGATTAGGCGATAGCTAGCGGCAAGCGCTTCTTGGCCGGCTCCCTCCATCAGCAAGGAGAAGTAGGCATGATTAATAAACGGCAGCATGATAGCAATATTCATCGTTTTCCCTGTAATCAGATGAACCGCGTTCATATTCCGGGCGTATTTCAACTGTTTCATGGTCTCCAACACACGTGTCCGCTTATCTTCCCTGACATAGGGATGGTTGTTTAGCACCCGGGATACCGTTGAGACCGATACGCCTGCCAGCTTGGCAATCTCTTTAATGTTAGCCACAATCCATCAAGCCCCCTTCATCCACTGGTTCCTTCCTGATACTATCATGATTGCTTCCCCTATTCAAAGGGAGGCAACCCGGAGTAAAAGAGCTGCTGCATTCGAGTGTACACAATACCCACGCATTGCTTTTTTTTGATACGATTACAAATATCACCCTATGGAGGTATCGGCATGTCGAAACTGTTCAAGACACTGGGCGCTATATGGCTAGCCTGGCGATCAGAAACCACCCCTTGGAAATTCCAGGGCTAATCTCAGCGCACTGAAGGGTTATAAGATGAATGCAAAAGATGAACAACGATAAAAAGAAGTCTTGATCTGGTATGCTTTTCATACTTTACACTGAGGTTGGGTGGAAACCTTCATTCATTGTCAGCGTGACCGGCAAGGGCGTGATGGCAAGGGCAAGGCTTCTGCCTTTTTATCATGATTCGTGAAACTTGGATCTTGTCCATTACGTTATCCTTGTATTAAGGAGCTGATGGAAAAATGGAGACGTTCGGCAGAGGCTGCCTGTACATTATAATGGGTATGGTTGGATTGTTCCTGCTTGCCATTCTATTGGGGACGACGATTACGATCCCCTGGTTCATCTTCATTCCGCTTATCATCATTGCTTTTGCTATAGCTGCATCCAAGAGCAAGAACAAGGATGATGATTAAGCGAACCAGCGGATAAGCCGCCGGATGCTAGAGAGGTTGCTACCCGTCGTTATCGGACCCATATACGAATTTAGACCCGATCAACGCTTCTCTAGCCACTGTAGATGAAAAAGACTCCCTTCATGGGAGCCTTTTTTCTTTCCTTATGATTCCGATCATTCTTTTTCTTATCATTTTATTTGGAGATATTCTTAAATGCCTCAGTCTGCTGCTTAATGCCAACCTCTGTGGCAAAACGCTCGATACTGGAGGCTCCGAAGAATCCCTCCACGCCCTTGGTTCTGGACAATACATACGCCGCATCTTCAGGTTCTGCAATCGGACCGCCATGGCACAGAATCATAATGTCCGGGTTGACGGCTTTACCCGCATCACAGATCGCTTGAATCTTGTCCACGCAATCGTCGAGCGTCAGTGCCGTTTTCGCGCCTATGGTACCTTTGGTGGTAAGTCCCATATGGGCAACCAGAATATCGGCTCCGGCTTCGGCCATCTTCTTCGCTTGATCGACATCAAACACATATGGGGTGGTCACCATACCCAGCTCATGAGCCTTCCGGATCATCTCAACCTCAAGATCATAACCCATGCCCGTCTCTTCCAGATTCGCCCGGAATACGCCGTCAATCAAGCCCACCGTCGGAAAGTTCTGCACGCCCGCAAAGCCTTGCTCCTGAAGCTGCTTCAGAAAAATATCCATGATCCGGAACGGGTCCGTGCCGCAAACCCCCGCCAATACCGGCGTATGCTTAACGACCGGCAGCACCTCATTCCCCATGTCCACCACGATCTGATTCGCATCCCCGTACGCCATCAATCCTGCGAGCGAGCCGCGCCCCGCCATCCGGTAACGGCCCGAGTTATAAATAATGATCAAGTCTACGCCGCCGGCTTCGGCGCTCTTGGCCGAAATCCCTGTTCCTGCTCCCGCTCCCAATAACACCTTACCCGCTGCTACCTCTGATTTTAATTTTGCTAATACTTCTGTTCTTATTTGCATGGCCATGATATATGTTCCTCCTTCAGTATGAATACTTGGTGCGTTTGGCTTCCCCTTCTCACTGCCGTTTCATCAGCTCCATCAGCTTATCGGCTGCAGCCACGGCAAAAGCTTGGTCATTAATGTCCGTATTCATCTCGATCAACTCAACGTTCTTACGATCTATGCGTTGTCTTAAAGTATCAAACAGCATCTTATCCTCTTCAGGTCCATGGAATGCTTCCCCTTCTACATCGAGCATCGATACGCCCTTCAAAGGGAGCATCAGCACCGTAGGCCCTTGCGAACCATTCAGCTTCTCTGCAATCTTCTCGCCAAGCTGTCGGTTCTCCCCAACCGTGGTCCGCATCAACGTAACCGAGGGGTTATGCTTGTACAGATTCCGTTCCCGGAATATCTCCGGCACGGTCTCATATGGACCGAAATTGACCATATCCAGCGCTCCGGTCGATACAACCTGCGGTACCTTGCAGCGACCGGCTGCTTCCAGCCGATGCGGACCAGCCGCCAAAACGCCGCCCACCAGCTCATCGCACCATTCCGTTGTCGTCAAATCCAGCACACCGTCTATATATCCGGCCTCAATGAGGCTTTCCATCGTTTGTCCGCCCGTACCTGTTGCGTGAAATACAAGCACTTCGTAACCATGCAGCTCCAGATGCGCCCTGGCATAATCGATGCAAGGCGTCGTGACTCCAAACATCGTCGCTGCAACCAGCGGCTTTTTATCCACCGGGGGCGCCGATTCGAACTGAACCATACCGGCGATCGCATGTGCCGCGTTCGTGAATATTTTGGTGGAAAACGAGTTCAGTCCGGATACATCCACGATGGACGGGAACATGATAATATCACTTGTCCCCACATAAGGCGCTGTATTGCCGGATGCGACCGTGGACACCATCAGTTTCGGAACGCCGATCGGCAATGCCCTCATGCCTGCTGTGACGATCGAAGTACCTCCCGTACCGCCGAATGACAGCATGGCGTCGAATTTGCCCTCTGCATACAGCCTCGGTACAATTTTTCCCATCCCTTGAGCCAACGCTTCAGTCCCTGCCGCCCGGTCCTTCCGGGCCGCGATCTCACGTATATCTACTCCAGCTGCCGCTGCAACCTCGTCGTTGGATACATCCGGCTTGAACATCGGTTCAAACACACCGCTATGGATCGTAAACGTCTTTAGCCCCAAGCTCTCGATGACGGATTTAACGTATGAAAACTCAGCACCCTTCGAATCAAATGTCCCCGCAATAGCTACCGTCTTCACCGTGCAGACCTCCTCCATATCTCATCTAAAGGATCGCTTGCACTCGTCCTGACAGGTCCGGCATTGGATCCCTACAAGACCATAATACAGCGCTTTCAAATAAAAAAGATCGTATCGATGTACGATCTTTATGTATATTTGTCTTTCAAATGCTGACGGTAGGATTGAGGAGAAGTTCCCGCGTATTTCTTGAAGGTTTTGCTGAAATGAACATAGTCAGGGTAGCCTACCAATTCGGCTATTCTGCCCAGTGACAGCCTGCTGTGCTTCATGATTTCCTGCGATTTGTGAATCCTGTACTTGGCTATATATTCCGGAAAGCTGCACCCCACTTCCCTGTTAAAAAGCGCGCTCAGATGCGTTCGTGAAACATGAATTCGCTCTGCCAGCTCGGTCATTGAAATCGGGCCCCCGTAATTCTCGGCAACATAATCCTTCACAAATGCAACATAATCCATCGGCTCTTCGAGCCCCGAGAGCTTCTCCATCAGCTGCCGATCCTGCTCCAGATGGCCCGTTGCCTTAAAACGATGTGTTGCATCCACGATGGCCTCCTCCGTCGGTGTTCGTTCAAAGCTCGAACCGCCCACGTAACCCATGGCTGATGTGTTGTCATACATATATTGAACATCGATCGGCGTATGGACAGGGCCGCCATACACCAGCTTGATCGGCCGCCTGCCCGAAGCGTCACATACTTCAAATATGTCTCTGGCGATTTCCGCCCCCTTCTCCAGCGACCATGCTTTCGTGGTGCCCATCAACCCGCCCGCCGTGACCCCCAAATGGGCGCAGATGATATCAGCTCCCGCATCCAGCATCCACTTCGTCTGCTCCGGAGTAAAAACAAAGGCCATCGTAAACATATCTTGCTCATGAGCAGCCAGGATAGCCTCCACCTCCTGCATATAGGTAATGCCTTCTTCCTCCAAGGCTTCACGGAACTGTCCATCAATCAGTCCCAGAGTCGGATAGTTGATAATGCCAGCAAAACCGCTGCCGCGAATGTATTTCAAGTAATCAGGGAGTTGAATGGTTGGATCTGTGCCGCATAGGCCGAAGATTACCGGTATGTCACGGACTACCGAAAGAATCTCCCGCGAGCCGAATTCCATCACCATTTCATTGCAGTTCGCATAGGGCATGAAACCCGCCAGGGAGCCGAGTCCCATCTGCCGAAAACGACCCGAGTTCAGGGCCAATATCAGATCAGCCCCGCCCTTAACCGCATATTTTGCCGAGATTCCTGCTCCTGCCGCGACGCCAATCAATCGCTCCTGCGTCTGTATTCCTTTATGTAATCGGTCTAAAATTTGTTCTCTGGTCGTTTTCAAAGCTATTGGTCCCCTTTCTTCAATCTGTCCGTCATATCTCATCGTCGCTAAACTTATTATAAATGAATATCAATAGAGACGCTTGTTGTAACTATCCTGTAATCCCCGAATAACCGACTCCTCCGTCACACTATCTTGATTCACATGATCCGTAATGATCTTGGACGGATTCGGCAGCTGTTCGCCTGATATCCAGGAATCGGGATTCCATGCTTGCGAGCGTATGAAGGCTTTTGCACAGTGCATATAGCATTCCTCAACCGAGACCCCAATGCCAAGCCATGGCCGTTTGCCTTGCACGCTAAGCCGATCCAGGATTTCTTTATCCCTTACCAAGACGGCACTGCCGTTAACACGCAGGGTCTCCTTCAAACCCGGTATGACAAACACGATGCCGACCCTCGGGTTGGTCAGGATATTTCGCAGCGAATCAAAGCGTCGATTTCCCGGCCGTTCCGGAATAACCAAACAGGATTCATCCATCACATGCACAAACCCCGGTGCATCTCCCCTGGGCGAAGCATCGCAGTAACCGGATGCGTCCGAAGTAGCCATAAATAGCAGCGGACTCTTGGCAATGAAGTCTTGGCAGTGATGATCCAATCGATCAATCGCTTTATGTTTGACCACGTGATTAGACTCGCCGAACAGGTCCCGAAGCTCCTCCTCCGCTGTAATGATGGACTGAAAAGGAACTGTTATCATCATAATCACCCTCCTTTTAGTTACTCCTCGAACCTTCTTCTTATATCCAATCAGATTCTGTCCTCTCCCTCGTATGAAAAGAAGCCCCCCGCAAGTTCAAAGAACCTATGGGAAGCCTTGCTCCATTCTTATAAGAAGACAAGCAGCAAAACGCCGACGACAAAGCAATAATAAGCGAAATATTTCAGGTTTCCGCGCGCCATGATATTCATGAGCCATTTCATCGCAACATAGGTACAGATCAGTGTAGCAATGAACGCGATCAGATAAGGAATTAGCAGCGAAGAAAAGTCGGGATCCGATGTGATATCCGACACACCCAGCACCATACCGCCGAAGCTTATAGGGATATAGAGCATAAAGGAAAACCGAAGCGCTGTCTCCTGCTTCATCCCTACAGCGATCGACGTAATGACGGTTGAGCCGGATCGGCTAATACCCGGGATCAGCGCAACCGCCTGGGCCAAACCTACGATAAGCGCGTCCTTGAATGACAGGTCATTGTCCAGCTTACGACCGCGAAGATTCCTTATCAGCCAAAGGGCGACTCCCGTGAACAGCAGCGCAATACCAACCGTATGTACAGAAGCAAATATTTCTTCGATCTGATCTTTGAACAACAGACCAATAATGACAGCCGGAATCGTACCTACAACAATATACAGAATGAACAAGAAGTCGGATTTATACTCCGGTTTTCGTGTGCGTAAATAATTTAGGCCGTTCACGATCAGTCTCTGCAAATCCTTGCGATAGATAAACGCAATCGCAATCAACGAGGCCGCATTGGTTAGCATTTCGAATGACAGCCCATTCTGCTCCATGCCCATGAGTCTCTGGGCAACAATCAAATGACCGCTGGAGGATACCGGAATCGGCTCCGTAACCCCCTGCACAATACCCAGCAGCAAGTACTTCAACCACATGATGAAATCTTCCATAACTCTCCTACTCTCTTTACAACATTTGTATGGCTTAAAAAAATACTAGTCTATCATATCCCAAAAAAATAGCAACAATCAAACCACGAGCGGGTCAAAAAGGTATGTAAACAAGAGAAGCCCCTCTAACCACGGAATTAGAGGGGCTCCTAATCTATTGTTAAGAGGTGATTCCATCATATGATCTGCAGCTTAATGAAACCTTAAAGCTTCATTAGGGGGACATAAAAAGTTGTAAGTACACCAGTGATCACTATGGTGAGATATGGGAAAGGCTACTGTTCACAGGTAATAGTTCTATTTTCCCATTAATTTCTATTATTCTACAATATCCGTACATTTTCGCATTAAATATAGAAATATATACCTAGTTCTGATAGACTATTCTATAATATTCCTGTTTTAACAGGCTAACAACAAGCGGCGGAAAATTTCCGTGCAAGCAAATCCCCTAGCCGATAGGGACTTCAAGAAAAGAGAAGAAGAAATGAAAAGCCTGGCAAAATCCACCCTGTTCATCATGTTGTTATTGGTCATGCTAACTGCATGCAGTTCAGGGAAAGACGCAACCGAAACTTCATCCGCCCCTTCACCATCCGAAAATGAAGCGGCAACAAACACGGCCTCTGAAAATACGGAGACGAATGAAGAACCTGACAAAACTCAAACATTTAAGGGAGAGAATTTCTCCTTTTCCTACCCTTCGACATGGAAGGATGCAGAGCTTAACGTCCCTCAAGTCGTCGCGGCATTCGTAAACCCCAATCCCCAAGGAGCTTTTGTTGATAATTTAAATGTCGTTATTGAGGAATCGTCTGCTACTCCCGAGGAAGCAGCTAATGTTGCCGTACAAGGTTTAACCAATGGAGATGGGGGACCATTAATACAAAATTTCAAAAAACTGAACTACATCGACGTTCCCGAAAAGGCGGCGGGAATCCTGGAATCGGAATACACTCATGGAGAGTCCAACGCCCAGGTCATACTGACTCAATATTTTGTCCCAAACGGCAATGAGCTTTATACGCTTTCCATTTCCTATTCCAAGACAGCCTACGATAATGGAGGAAAAGCGAGTGTCCAAAACATCATGGACTCGTTCGAAACCGTTAAAGTTAGTAATCAGGTGGAAGACTCGAACGCTAACGATGGCAGTAATGTCGAAGGATTAACGGAAGAAAACCTTTTCGCTGAAATCATGGCTTATGTGATCCCTATTGAAATTGAAGACGCAGCTCTAGACGAGCTCACCTATAACTATTTTGTTGAGCATTATGAGTTATTTCCAGCGCTTACACCCGAAGCTCAAAAGAGAGCGAAGGCAGAAGTCGATCCCAATATCACGTCTCGTCACCTCAACAAAAATCTGAGTCCCTATTTGGATCAGATGATCGAGGTAAGTGGATACGTTGTTGATATCGTTGAAGAGGAAATCGACGAGGGCATTACTCTTGCCGAAATACACATCGTAGATGATAACGATAACTCCATTATCGGTTTTTACGCCCACACTACCGGCGATATTCTGCAAGACGATTACGTCACGATGCGAGGAGTGCCGGCAACATTTTATTCATTTGAAAATGTAGGTGGAGGAACCACGAATTCCGTTCTTATCGGTGTGTCCACGATTGAGAAAACGGAATAGTTTGTTTCTTATAGATGCTCTATTATACGGTGATACCTGGACATAAAGAAAAGCACCTTTAGCGGTGCTTTTCTTTATTCTTTATAAATGACCAAAATATCGTACGTTCCGTCGGCAGACGAAAGCTTAACATCCTTGACATCATCAGGATGGATATTATGCAGGAACTCATTAACCTGTTCTTGCAAATCGTCCAGATTGGAATCGCTAAAGAGCTCGACTTTCAACGTTTTTAGCATGTAAGCACCCCCCACATCAAACTTCGACATAAAGTGGGTTTCCCCTGCTGGAGTTGAGTAAACCGGGCGTTTCATCCCTCTAAGATACACTGGCCATTTTAACGTCTGGTTTCTCATACACGGCTTATCAACACCTAAATTATGGTATATTGGTTCGTAACCTGTCCGTTTTAGCAGAGGCTGAAAAATAACTCATTTCCACGACGGAAATGGGCTTTGTTTTTGCTTTCTCCTTTTCTGCTTCTAAAGCCTCACCTTGACTTTGTTCTGCGCTTTCCTGGCGAGGTCTCCCTTCCTTCAGCTTGATATCAATAAAATCAACGATCTGCTGAAGTGAGGAGATTTGATTCACGATATTTTCACGGTGGCTTCTTAATTGATCCACCAACTCCGTATATTCCACGGAATCCGTGTTGGCTGAGGCCGCCAAAAACGGCCGCATCGCCTCGAGCGGCATGCCCGTTTTTTTAAGGCAAGATATCAGCTTGATCATATAGATGTCTTCTTTTCTATAGACGCGATGCCCGTTTTCCTTTCGATCCGCCCGAGGTAGTAGCTTAATCTTTTCGTAATATCGAATGGTATCCTCGGAAATTCCGGTTTGCTCGGCGATTTGCTTGATCGTATATGTTAGTTCTTCCACTGCATCCCCTCCCAAAATTGCATTTTGCCCATTATACATCTTGGATCCGACTCCAAGTCAAACTTATTCTCCTATCTCTTTCCCTTGGCACCTCTTTTGTTTTCGCATCTTGACTTGGATTCGACTCCAACTTTTATGATGAGCTCTAACAGGGAGAAGTGTCCCGACCATATAAAGGAGGAAATGTATATTGGACTCGAATCGACGCGACATTTCACGCGGTTAACTGCGCCTAGTGCCCGCATCAGATTGGAACTGCAATGATTAAAAAATAGGAGTGGACATCTATGGACCGTAAATATCAGCCTTTAATGGAGCCGTATCGTTTTAAGAATGGTATCCAAGTAAAAAACCGCATCGTTCATGCACCGATGACAATATCTTATTCTAAGCAAGACGGTACAGTATCTGATGAGTTAATCGCATATTACGAAAGTCGTTCAAACGGAGTTGGAATCGTTGTCACTGGGAGCGCCATAATCTCACCCAACGCCAAGGTATTTGGCGGCGAATTAGCGGCTGATCGCGATGATCTAATCCCAAGTTTACAACGCCTGGCGACAGCCATTAAGAAACGCGGGGCAAAAGCCATTCTGCAAATCTTTCATGGTGGTCGTGAGAGTTCGCCAGAATTGGTACCGAACCGTGAGATTGTCAGTGCGAGTGCGGTTGCTAAAGAAGGATCGAGCGTGATCCCTCAAGAACTCCAAGAGAAAGAAATTGTGGACATTATTCGAGCATTTGGCGATAGCACTCGTAGGGCAATCGAGGCTGGTTTCGACGGTGTGGAAATTCATGGGGCAAACCGATTTCTTATTCAACAATTCTTCTCCCCATACACAAACCGACGCGATGATCGATGGGGAGGAAATATAGACAAACGTATGGCATTTCCACTCACTGTTGTAGATACAGTAAGAAAAGTGGTGGATGAGTATGCGAAACAACCGTTTCTTGTGGGGTATCGGTTATCGCCAGAAGAAGAGTTGACGCCCGGTATTACCATGGCCGACACACTTATATTGGTGGACGCCCTCGCAAATAAAGATTTGGATTATTTGCATGTCTCTTTAATGGATTTTTGGTCTAAACCTAGACGTGGCGTAGAGGACTATCGCTCCAGAATGGAGATTATTAACGAGCTCGTGAAACAAAGAGTTCCCATTATCGGCGTAGGATCGATCCGTACGCCCGACGAGGCGCTTAGAGCGTTACAATCGGGAGTTCCATTTATTGCGCTTGGACGAGAACTGATTATCGATCCAGATTGGGTTGAAACAGTAACTCTGGATAAGGAAAACGAAATTCGTACAGAGTTAACTTTAAATGATCAAGAAAAATTAGGGATTGCTGATTCGTTATGGCTGAAAATCATCAATACTCCAGGATGGTTCCCTATCTCAACTAAAATTTAACAGACTATAGCTACATCACAGTGTAAATGCAGCTGCTCTTAAAGACATATATACGTTTGTGACCTTATACAAAAAAAGAGACCCCGAAAGGTCTCTTTTTCATTGATATGACAGGCTTTTGGGGCCTATTGTTACATCATGCCGCCCATACCGCCCATGCCGCCCATATCAGGCATTGCTGGTTTTTCTGGTTCTGGCTTGTCAGCGATAACCGCTTCGGTTGTCAGGAACATAGCCGCAACGGAAGCTGCGTTTTGAAGAGCGGAACGCGTTACTTTCGCAGGGTCAACGATACCTGCTTCGAACATGTTCACCCACTCATCCGTAGCAGCGTTGTAGCCGATACCGATCTCTTCTTTTTTCAGACGCTCTACGATAACGGAACCTTCTTTGCCAGCGTTTGCTGCAATCGTGCGGATTGGCTCTTCCAGAGCGCGCAGAACGATATTCACGCCTGTTTTCTCGTCGCCTTCTACTTGAACAGCAGAAACAGCGTTGTATACGTTAACGAGCGCCGTACCACCACCGGATACCATACCTTCTTCAACCGCAGCGCGAGTTGCGTTCAGGGCATCTTCAATGCGCAGTTTGCGTTCTTTCAATTCCGTTTCAGTAGCCGCGCCGACTTTGATAACCGCTACGCCGCCAGCCAATTTAGCCAGACGCTCTTGCAGTTTTTCTTTGTCGAAATCGGAAGTGGTTTCTTCCAATTGGTTGCGGATTTGCTTCACGCGAGCTTCGATGTCTTCTTTGTTACCAGCACCATCTACGATGATCGTGTTCTCTTTGGTTACGCGCACTTGACGAGCGGTACCCAATTGATCGATGGAAGCTGTTTTCAGGTCGAGGCCGAGCTCTTCCGTAATCACTTGGCCGCCAGTCAATGCAGCGATATCTTGCAGCATCGCTTTACGACGGTCACCGAAGCCAGGAGCTTTAACAGCAACAGCGTTGAACGTTCCACGCAGTTTGTTCACGATCAGCATCGCTTGCGCTTCGCCTTCGATGTCTTCCGCGATCAGAACGAGCGGTTTGCCTTGCTGTACGATTTTTTCAAGGATCGGCAGGATCTCTTGCGTGTTGGTTACTTTTTTATCGGTGATCAGGATGTATGGATTCTCAAGAACAGCTTCCATTTTATCCGTATCGGTGATCATGTATGGAGAGATGTAGCCGCGGTCGAATTGCATACCTTCTACTACTTCCAGCTCCGTCAAGAAGCCGCGGGATTCTTCAACGGTGATAACGCCGTCTTTGCCCACTTTATCCATCGCTTCTGCAATCAGTTGACCTACTTCATCGTCAGCTGCGGATACGGAAGCGACTTGAGCGATTTCCTGGTGGTTTTTAACTTCTTTTGCGATGTTTTGAAGTTCAGCCACAGCTGCTTTAACCGCTTTGTCGATACCCTTGCGGATGATCATTGGGTTTGCACCAGCTGTTACGTTCTTCAGACCTTCACGGATCATAGCTTGAGCCAGAACCGTTGCCGTTGTTGTACCGTCACCGGCAACATCGTTGGTTTTGGTAGCTACTTCTTTAACAAGCTGAGCACCCATGTTCTCGAATGCATCTTCCAGCTCGATTTCTTTAGCGATGGTTACACCGTCATTCGTGATGAGCGGGCTTCCGAATTTCTTCTCAAGAACCACGTTACGGCCTTTCGGTCCGAGTGTTACTTTAACTGCATTTGCCAAAGCGTCTACACCGCGAAGCATCGAGCGACGGGCGTCTTCACTGAACTTAATGTCTTTTGCCATGGTATTACATACCTCCCTAGTGGATTATGAAATAGTGAAACAAAGATATATTCAGGCGTTCATTAGCCTAAGATCGCGTGGATGTCGCTTTCTTTCATAATCAAATATTCTTTACCTTCGTATTTGATTTCTGTTCCAGCGTATTTGGAGAAAATGACGCGGTCGCCTTCTTTAACTTCCAAAGGTACACGTGCGCCGTCTTTCAGGGAGCCACTGCCTACAGCAATAACTTTACCTTCTTGCGGCTTTTCTTTAGCAGAGTCAGGAAGTACAATCCCGAATGCCGTAGTTTCTTCTTGTTCGATCGGTTCTACCAATACGCGTTCACCTAAAGGTCTGATCATGAAAAAATAGCCTCCTTTAAATATGTTGTGATGCTTTTTTCAAAGCTTTATGTATTAGCACTCGACAACCCTCAGTGCTAACAACCAATTTTATGATACTCAAGTTGTCTTAAAATTTCAAGTCCTTTGCATGATTTTTTGATCATTTTTTTGCAATCCGGACTTAGGGAGGGGTTGTCCCTAAACCCCCTTCTCCATTGTATCCATGTCCAGCCAAAATATGCCTGAGTCTTAAGGGACACTGTGCGGCTGGAACTATAGATCCAGTCATCATCCTACGAAAATAAAACAGCCCGAAATCAGGGCCTTCCCTTAGGAAGGGTACCATTTTTCAGGCTGTTTAACGTTCAGCGAAATGTCCGTCCCCCATCGGCTTAAAGCCTAGGGTCGATTTCCTTTTCTTTCTCCATCTCGAACAGCAGCTGCATCGCAATCGCTTGGTAATCCTCGTGGCTCGGGGAAATCTCGTCATACTTTACCCTAAGCATGCGCTTTCCAAGCTGATGCTCGGCGATCGAAGTGCGGAGCTTCTTGTGCGTGTTTTTTTGTTTCAACAGCTTCGCGTATTTGTGCGGAAACCGGTAATCGTAACCGTAAATGATCGAGAGATATTCGGGATTTCGCACCTTTAGGTAAGGGGCAGCGTTCTCCCGATCCTCTTCCGGTTTGATCACAACGCCTTCCATTCGGTTCCGGGTCGTCAGCGTGGAGAAGAAAGCCTCCGCCTGTTCATAACTCTCCCGCTCACGCAAATCCAGAACCAGAATCTTGTCGTCATTCAGGAAACGGAACATGGCCGAGGTATTCATATCAGGCATGACTTCTTCTCCGGTATCCCGAATTTCTTTCAGAATGGCAAACGGCTTGTAATCCAATTCCGCGTCCCCCGCATAAAGTTCGAGCTGCTTCTTGTACATGCGATAAGCTTCCTCATGCTTCTCGAGCGGCACATAAGCTTTCCGAACATCCCGTATATATTTATACGATTGATAGCTGCTCGAGCCATGCTTCTCTATAAGCGCGGATTTGGATAGTCGAAACTGTTCATTCTCAAAGCCGCTTGCGTTATAGGCTGTGAGCAGCTGAGCGTAAGCCTCCTCAAAACCCGTCTCTTTCAGAAACCTTGTTTCCGACTCAAGCGCAGCCGCAATCGGTTGAAACTGCCTGTCGATCAGGCCTTTCCCGAGTGCCTTCCATGGAAGCAGCTCCCCATCCAGCAGCATCATTTCGATGCCTTGGGCCTGCATATGAGGCAAGAATCTCTCCAGCAGCCGTTCGTACACCACAGATAAATCAATCCCGCTGATTCGGTAACCGTTACGGCTGACGGCATAGCAGCGCTTAAGGTCCCGGAACAGATAGATGCTGCATCTGGAGCCCATATATTTAGGCTGGAGCACCACATGTTCAATCCCTTGGTCCTTGTAATAATCGAGTCCTTTTGCGAGGGACTCCAGTTCTCCCTTAGCCAAATCCTTATCCGCCGGCGACATCGTTCCGGAAATAAAATTGATTTTATGCTCCGCGCAATACAACAATCTTCGCTGGGCTTCGCGGTCTAAATCCCGAAGATCGATGCTGCTGCGCTCTGATCTGGCAAACAAATCCGGCAATTGTTCATGAAGGAACACAGGGTCTTGTTCCCTAAACGGCGACTTAAAGCTGCGATAGACCGGTTTTTGACCGATTTGAACGGCCGTCAGCATATGCCCGTGCACACTTCCCGTATCGATGTGAATTTTGTTCTTGATCCGAAACGGTCTCACCGCGGCGACATGACCAAACACATGGTAAGGATGATTGCTGACCGCTTCTTCGCTTAAAAATAGAAGCTGCTGCTCAGTCGTGACTTCCAGGTTGCTCCGTTCCAGACGTAAGGAACGCTGATGGCGCAGGGAATTCGAGTCGAGTTTACCGACATATTTATTCCGGCAAGGAGCATGGGTTACGTAATAGGAAGGTCCCTGCTGTCCCACATATCGATAAAATGGCTTAGCCCGGCCTACAAGTTCATCGAAGCGCTCCCGCAGCGCTTCATCTTGGCCTAACGTTTCCGTAGAATCAAAGTAGGAACGCAGCAGCTCCGGCTCGGCCCCCTTGATCTCTCCCTTCAGGTACTTATAAACGAAGTTCTCATGATTCCCCATAACGAAAAGGAAATGCTCCATATTGTCGTAGAGGAAATCGATCATGGCTCGGGTTTGCTTCCCTTTGTCGATCCAATCCCCGGCCAGAATGATCCGGGTGTTTCGCAGTTTCTCCGGAACGGATAACTTTCCGTCCGTCATCCCGTAACCATAACTCCTCAAAAGCCCCTGAAGCGCGTCCACACGCTCGTGCACGTCTCCGATCACAATGTATTCCATATCCTGACTCAGAATCGAGGACAGATACTCCTCTTTATTGTCCACAATCACTTCGTAAGCAGGTTTCGCCAACTCCTTCTCCTTGTTAAGAAAATCCTTCGCACGCACTTTATGAATGGCATCGTATCCTTCCCGTGCGAGGACGGGGAGCACCTCCTTTTTCAAGCGGCTAATATGCGTGGATATCAGCTTCTTGGAGCGATCGGAGGCGTAGTAATCCTCCCGTTTCCGGTAATCAAACAGAATGACTTCCACACGGTAGTTGTTCTCATGCGCGATTTCAAGGACCTTGCCCCGGAAATCATCGGCCAATGCCGTTGTATCCACTACAACAAAGTCAGCCTGAATCGGAAAAGAAGTCGTCAATCTAAGCCGCTCAAATAATAACTGAAACGCATGCGAGCTCGCCTCCAGCATCACCTGATCGTATTTATCATAATCATAACCGAGCAGCTCCTGACGAATGGCGTCCGATGATAGGTACTGGACATTGCTCCTGTAGTTGCGCTCAGGGTATTCCCACTGCAAGGATGGAATCAGGATTTCCTTCGCAAACGTCGTTTTTCCGCACTCTGTCGGACCGACCAGCATAAAAATCGTATGCATTTTGGTATGCAATTCCATGGCCTTACTCCCCCTTCCTCGTAACAATCATTCCCTGCGTTGTATGCATGCCGTCCACACTGTCACCGATCATCACATACTCATATTGAACGCCCAGATTCTGCAGGATTTCGTCACACCACGATCTAAACTTCTCCTGCCCCATTTCCCACTTATGATCATCATGCCTGAAACCATCGAGCTCATAATACGGGTTGAAATCGGCATTGGGCGTCGTAATGATCAGCTTCTCGAACCGGATCTCCTGCACGACTTGGCGGATGAGGTCCGCCGCTTCCGCTTCCGGCATATGCTCGATCACTTCGGTCAAAATAACGTCTACGGACTCATCGTCATACCCCTCAAGAAAGTGAGCGATCGACGGAAAGGTCACCAGATTGTCCAGCCCCTTCGCTTCCGCTTTACGCTCTACCACTTCCAGCAAAGCTTCATTAATATCTACCGCATAATAGGTTTCCTCTATTTTTCCGGCAAAAGAAAGGGCGTAAAAGCCTTCACCGCAGCCGATATCCAATATCGGCTTGTTGAATGGCAGCACTTGAGCGATGTAACTTCTGCGCTGCATAGCCGTGTTTCCATATGCAAAATTGATGCTGTATCTAGGCGTAAACTCAAGCTCCTGCTTGAACTGCTTGAATCGATCCCGATGATTCAGAAAATTGCGCACGAACAGACTTCGTATGTAGTAGGGGGCATCGATGACATTCAGACTGCGAATGTGCTTTTCAAGCACTTTATCCGAGGTATCGAGATATTCGCTCCCGAACATTGCCAGGAACAGGCACAACACATTGACCGTATGCAGCAGATGGTACAGGCTCTTCCCGGTGGTTATGGTGAGGGCATAGCTTTTATGGGCTTCGTGCCGAAGCAAGAACGAGTATTCCTCGAGATGCTTTTGAAAAAATTCAATATAACGCGTCTTCTCAATATGAATGAGATTGATGTAAAAAACATGCTCGTGTCCCTCCGTGTCCCGTTCATCGTGCTTTTTGAAGGGAGCTGCAAAAAACTCGTTAATGGCAGCCAGCGGAAACAAAGGTGTATTATAACGGGACACGTTCAAATACTCGAAGCTCTCCCCTTGGTGCTGTTTGAAGGATATCTCGTTATCCGCATCCTTGAAATAAACGTTAAACGCAGCTGACTCGGAATACCATCCGTATGCCGTTCCTTGCCTCACGCTCCGAAGCTGCATGCCGGAGTTCGGGTTCTTCTTCATGAGAAACGAAAACTGCGGATTCGTTGATGTGAGCTGTATAATTGCCAAAATGACTCTCTCCTTTCGTCAAACCGTGAATGACTGCGGTCCACCGGTTCCCCATGCTTCAACCAGCGCGTCCCGAAACAAAGCATCCAGCCTTTGATCCAGATCCGTATCTTGATGCTTCTTATCCTTGGCTAGCAGCTCATATTCGTTCAATTTCTCTTCAATGAATGCATTAATGTTAGGAAGCCTCGGTTCAACATTCATCTCTTCACCTGAACGTTTGCGGAGAAGCAATTGATCAATCTCCTGTTTCAGCGCACTTTCCTGATTTAATAGGCGATTCGTAAGCAGCTCGAATTCCATGGGAGGCATCTCGTTGTAGGTTTGAATCCAGTCGCATGCCAGGATCGGACGCAGGACATAGAAATATTTTTTGATCTTAACGTCTCCCCCTTGCAAATACATCCGGTAATTGCCTTTAGCCATGTTCAGGTAGTGGTGCATGCAAGATTTTGGCGAGAACGCAAGCGGAGATATGCTGCGGATTTGCTGGGCGATGCCAAGCGTCTCCTTATACTTGATGGGGGACTCCAGCCATTCGAGCAGGGGCGGATTCGACTTGCGAAAAAGCCCCAGCGCTTTTTTCAAATCCCAACCGCTCATATCCAGCCTGTCACTGATCGGCCGCTCAATCACATCTCGCTTGTCGAAGATCGATAAATACCACTCCACGGGTCTGATATAGATAAACCTTACGTCATAATCGCTGTCTGTCGACGGAAAGCCCCAGGCCCTGCTGCCTGATTCGCAGGCATACAGGATAAGGACGCCTTCCTCCCGCTCAATTCGCTCAAGTTCTTGCTGAATCGTCGAATTCATTTCCTGCGATATATTCATATCTGGTATCTCTCCTTCTGTAGCTGCCGTCTGATGTCCGATAACCTTATTGTCCTCCACACGTTCCAATTTCAACAGGGCGAAAGTATGGCGATAACAAAAAGATGTTATAATTTCCATCCTTTATGCAGTTCCCTATCCTTGCTACAATAGTTACAGACAGCATCACGTACGATCTAATATATGACTTGAAGGAGGGCGCCATGGCTCGGGAAAGCTTCGATAAAGAAATCCAGTTCCTTCGCATTCTGGCGCTGGCCGGAGGAGCATACAACCGGCAACAACTGGCCGATCGACTCGGTATTTCGGTACATACCTATGACAAAACGCTTCGAAATTTAAAAAATAGGATTGAATCGCTTCAGCCGCAGCTCTCGGAAGAACAAAGTCTCACCCTATCCGAAGGCCTGCGCTATTCATACTATGAAACCGCAGATCCGCTCCTGCTGCTGTTGTTCCGCGGCAAATCGCTTAAGGCATCGGAAAGCTTGAGGCTGTCCACGATCCTCACCCAGCTGCAGCATCAGCAGTTAACCGCCAAAGAACTAATCGACCTATGCGGCGATCACTTGCCTGACGGGGAGTCTCTGCCGGATGAGAAGACGATACGCGGAGATCTCAAATACCTGGAGGAAGTCGGAGTCATCGTGAAGACAGGCACAGACCGGCCTTACCGATACAGGGGCGCCCGTGATCTGATCGATTCGTTGTCGGATGACGAGCTGCTTGATCTCTACGACTATGTGGACGTCATGTCGAATACGCAGCTGCCGTCCGTGCAGGGTTATATGCTTAGGGATAACTTAAAGCGGGCTTTGCGGAAGCGTGACATCGCTGCGCACTCAACCGCTGCTTATATTTATAAATATCATTATCCTTCACGCATATTGGACGAAGCGCATCTGCATACCATTTTTCAGGCCATTACCAAAAGAGCTAGAATCCGTTTCCTGTACTTATCACCCAAAAGCACTTCACGCTATGCTTCCCAAAATACGAATCCGCTGTTCCACAGGGAGTCCAAAGGGCTTCGGGAAACGGTGCTGCCGCTGCGCGTGATATATGACCATCAATACGGCCGTTGGTATCTGATCGGTTATAACGGCAGACAAGGTCTCATGAAGTTTCGTATGGAGGGATTGACTCAGATCGAAGAAGGCGATGTGGTTAAGGAAGAGGTCTTCCAGCAGCGCCTGGAGGAAGTGCTGGCCGAATTCGAGAATAGTTGGGTTACCGATACCCGTAATCCCACCAAGGTCGTGGCCAGATTTTTTAACCCGGAGGACAGCAAAGTGAATTTCGTGCTGAACCGGGTTAAGGCGCAAGGGCAATGGGGGACCGTTACGATAGAATCCGACGATTCATTTCTATATGAAATCGAAGTGAACGGCACCAGCGAAATCAAGCCCTGGCTCCGGAGCTTCGGCTCCAGCTGCGAGGTGCTCAAGCCCCGCTCCCTTCGCCTGGAGTTCATCAAGGAATGGAAGGAGATTGCCGCTTATTATGAGCCAGAATCCGTTCGAGAAAATTTTTAATTATCAGATTATGACGCGGCTTGAGGAAACTGACTCGATTGCCATAACCGCTCAAGAACGGGGATGGCTCAAAATGATGCTGGTGCACCCTGAGGCAGCTAACGCCTTTACGCCTGAAACCTTAAAGCGTCTCGAACAAATCCTTCACATGGAGCATAGCGGTGCCGAGATGAAGGAGATTATCCTGGAGAAGGCCAAGGGACAGGAACGAAGTGTATATCACCCGCATCTTCGCACCTTGCGAAGAATGATCATGCAGGATCAGGGCTTTCGCTTAAGCTATCGAACGAAGCTCGGAGAAACGCGCAGCAATCAGTCCGGTTTCCCGTTCAAATTGGAGTATTCCATGATCAAACGGGAATGGATGCTGATCTGGTACAGCAAAAGCCGAAGAGGACTCATGTACACGAAGCTGGATCATATTCTATATATCCAAAGGACCTCACTTCCGTCTTTTCGAATCGATCGCATCAAGGAACGGCTGCAGAATCTGATGGAAAATCGCGAGAAGCAAGCCCTCATTAAAATCCATCGCCGATACAACGGGGAATTGTCACGGATTCTGTACGCTTTCTCCTGTTTTGACAAGACCGTCCATTATGATGAAGATTCCAATACCTACCGCATTAAAGTCTCCTATTTGAAGGATGAGTGCGACTTTCTGCTCTCCCGTATTCGCTTTCTCGGACTGCGGGTAAAAGTCGTGGAAGGAAACACGCTGCAGGCCCGAATGCAGGAAACCGCAGCGATGGCGCTGGCTAGATATGCGCAAGATGAAAGTCAGGACGATATGAATAGATCCCTATGAGACCTGGAGCGAATGCACTTATGAAATTTGATTTCTAACCATTCGATCCTCCAACAAAAAACAACCCGCAAACCATACTCCCGTGGGGATTGGTTAAGCGGGTTGTTCTTATTCTATGCGATCCTATTTTGCAAAAAAACGTCACAGTCCATCCTCTTCGTCTACCCGTATGTACCGGCTGTCCCGTTCCATGTCCGCCTCTAGCTGCTTGCGGTAGATCACGGAAGACAGAAACACGCTGAATTCGTACAGCAGCAGCAGCGGAATCGTGACCAGGAAATCCGATATGAAGTCCGGCGGCGTAATGACAACCGCGATGAATACGAGCGCGAAGTACGCGAGTTTGCGCATTTTTCGAAGCCGCAGCGGATTCAGAATGCGAATTTTCGTTAAGAACATCACCACAAGCGGCAGCTCAAACAGCAAGGCCAGCGGCAATACGAGATTGAACATAAAATTCAAGTAATTAGTAATGCCGTAGGTTTCCTGAAGCCCCATGCTCTGGGTAATCGTTGTCGTGAATGACAGCGTCATCGGAAACACGACGTAATATCCGAACGTGATCCCTACAATGAACAGAAGAAACGCATAAGGCACGTAACGAATGGCCGCTTTCTGCTCTTCTTTGCGAAGTCCCGGCTTGACGAACGCCCACAGCTGATAGAAGATCAGCGGAACGGAAATGACAAGCGAGAAAATGGCAGCGATTTTCATATAGATCCCGATACCATCCCAGAAGGAGAAGGCGTGCAGCTCAAAGTTCTTGGCTTCTTCAGCCGCCGTCAAATAATGATAGATCGGGTCCGCAACAAAAAGCCCGCCGATCAAACCCGCTACGAATACCACGAGCACAATAATAATTCGTTTGCGAAGCTCGCCCAAATGCTCAACAAGCGCCATATCTTTCACTTGCTCCGACAAGTTAACCACCACCCTGTATGTGACCCTGACAAAACAAAATCCCTCCCGAAGGAAGGGACTTCAAGCCTTGCTTTATTTCTATTCCGGAAGACGCTTGTCTTCAACCTTGGTTGGCTCAGCGACAACGGCTTGTTGGGGAGCCTCTTCTTTCTTCTTCGCCGGTGCATCGTCAGCAATAATCTCCCGCGCACCGTCCTTAAACTCACGGAATGTTCTTCCGACCGCACGTCCAAGTTCAGGAAGCTTGTTCGGTCCGAACAAGAGCAGCGCCAAAATAACGAGCAAAATAATACCCGGCACTCCAATTCCACTCATATCTATTCTCCTCCTCGTCCTGCTCAATGCCTTTAAAAGGACTTCAGGATGATCTAAATCCGTCATGCCTTGCACTACAACAGGTGTTAACTAATGACCATAATCCGACTACTACAGTTGAAACAAGCTCATATACCGCCATCATACCATAATGTAAATCACATATACAGTCTAGAAACGTGACAGTTTATTTACATAATTATCTAGTAAATACTCTCTAGAGCTGCTCCCGATATTGGCCCGTTACCATCAGCAGTGCTTCCGGAAGCTGATCCATAACCGCCGCCAGATTCTCGTGCACACCTTTGGGCGAACCCGGCAAATTGACAATCAAGGTACGGCCGCGGACGCCGCATACGCCCCGAAACAGCATCGCGCTCCGATTCTTCTGCATGACGGTAGCGCGCATCGCTTCCGCAATGCCCGGCACTTCGCGTTCGATGACCCGCTTGGTCGCCTCCGGCGTAACATCCCGGACCGCCAGCTCCGTTCCGCCAGTCGTGAGGACAAGGTCCACTTGATAATAATCCGTAAGTTCGATCAATGCCGCAATAATTTCATCCGGCTCGTCCGGTACGATCCGGTATTCAATAATTTCTCCGCTCAGCTCTTCCTCCACCAATTCCCGGATCACTTGAGCGCTCGTATCCTCGCGTTCCCCCCGCGAACCTTTGTCGCTCGCCGTCAGGATCGCCGTTTTCCACACCATCTGCCCTCTCTCCTTCCCACTCGTCCGAATCTCCTATCTCTATGCAATCCTATGTTGTTTCTTGTATGTAATCCCCGCTCTTTCCTCCGGTTTTGCTTACCAGGTAGGTCGGGCCGATGACCATGTCTTTTTGCAAGGCTTTGCACATGTCATAGACCGTCAGCGCAGCGGCGGAAGCTGCTGTCAAAGCTTCCATTTCAACACCGGTTTTGCCTGTGGTCTTCACAGTCGTTTCTATATATAACTCATCCCTAGCATTATCGCTGAACTCCACATTCACGCCAGTCAACGGCAGCGGATGACACATGGGAATCCAGTTTGACGTGTTTTTGGCAGCCATGATAGCCGCAACCTGCGCTACGGCAAGCACATCTCCCTTGCCAATTTTCCCCTCCTGGATGCGAATCAGCGTATCCGGGTGCATACGAACCGTAGTCTTCGCTACCGCTGTCCGGGCTGTTACATCCTTATCACTGACATCCACCATGCGTGCTCTGCCTTGGCCGTTAAAATGACTCAATTCCATCTCTTATCCCTCCGCTGCAGGTCTGGCCGTTGCCGAATGTCCCAACTCCGTAACCAAACCGTCCAATACCCTATCATGTTCTTCCATAGGGATATGCTCCAAGACTTGAACCTCGTAGCCAATTCCCATCCACAAAGGTTCACCGATCTGAGCGTTGTCTTGCGCTCCCTGACTAAGCCTGTCCGATAGCCGGTCATAATAACCGCCTCCGTATCCAAGTCTTCCGCCCTTCCTGTCAAACGCAAGCCCGGGCACCCAGATGATATCAGGTCCGGGATGATTCCATTTCTGCGACCGCAACGGATCTGGCTCCGGAATGCCGTAAGCTCCGGGAATCAGCTCATTCCATGCCTGAAGTTTATACAATTCCATCGAACGGTCTTGGGGCAGACTTCGGGGAACGATAACCTGAATCCCCTGCTTCCACGCCCATTCAACCAGCGGCCGGGAATCCAGTTCGGAGCGAAAGGGGACATAAATCATCATGCTCTGAAATTGAAATTGATTCATGACCTCTGAAGCAAACTTGCAGGCTTGCTTCGAACACTTCGAACGCTCTTGCCCGGATAACTCATCCCTGCGTAATGTCATCACTTTGCGCAGGGCTTCTTTTGCGGATACCCGCTTCAATTCTTCCTCAGGGTTCAACACGTGATCTTTCCTCTCACGCTTATAATTAATTTTAGTTTACCACTGTTCCTTCCTTTCGCCAAGAATGCCGGAAGTCGCCAATCATGGTCGATTGTTCGGCCATTTTCATGTACACTTACTTTAAGATATCAGAACGTATACACTTCAAAGCATGACCACGCTGAGAATGTACGTCGGGAAACGTTTTTCTTAAGAGATAAGATTGTTTATACATCAGGGGCTACCCTCCTTATCTCGCAAGAAAAACTTCCGCTATACGCGGTCTGTCTTCTGAGAATGTACGTCGGGAAACGTTTTTCTTATAATGAAGAATTAATGGTACAAACATATAGAATGATGGAGGTTTCACATAACATGCTGCTGCAAGCCAATGGCATTACGAAATTATACGGAGTTACGCCCGTCCTTGACGGGATCAATCTGCAGGTGCTTGAACGCGAAAGAATCGGTCTTGTCGGAGTCAATGGAGCCGGGAAATCGACCCTGCTCAAAATTTTGGCAGGCGAGATGTCTTATGATGGCGGACAAATCTTCAAGGCTAAGGAAACCACCGTTGGTTATCTTGCCCAGAACAGCGGGCTTCAGTCCGATTCGTCGATATGGAACGAGATGCTGGATGTCTTCGCTCCCCTTCTGGAGRTGGAGCGCGAGCTGCGTCAGATGGAGGAACAAATTGCCGACCCGAAGTCGAGCGAGGATCCGAAGAAATACCAAGAGCTTCTGGATCGTTATGCGATCCGTTCGGACTGGTTCAAGGATCAGGGCGGTTATGAGATCGAAACACGTATCCGCAGCGTCCTTCACGGCATGGGATTTGGCAGTTTTTCGCCGGACACCTCCATTGCCACATTAAGCGGCGGGCAGAAGACAAGGCTGGCCCTTGCAAAAATATTGCTGCAGGCACCTGACCTGCTCATGCTGGATGAACCGACGAACCATTTGGATATCGCGACCCTCACCTGGCTGGAGGATTATCTGCGCGGCTATTCCGGTTCATTGCTGGTCGTTTCCCACGACCGCTATTTCCTGGATCGGCTTGTAACGACCATCGTTGAGATCGAACGCCGTCATTCCAAAAAATATACGGGCAACTACAGCCGGTATATTGAGCTGAAGGCAGCGGAATACGAATCCCAGCTGAAGCAGTACGAGAAGCAACAGGATGAGATTTCCCGGATGGAGACCTTCATTCAGCGGAATCTGGTCCGGGCCTCCACGACCAAGCGCGCACAGAGCCGTCGCAAAGCGCTGGATAAAATTGAGCGGCTGGATAAACCGCTGGGAGATTTGAAGAAAGCACACTTTTCTTTTGAAGCCGAATATATGTCAGGCAAGGATGTGCTTCATGTGCGGGAGCTGGCGCTTTCGTTCGAGCAGGACAAGCCATTGTTCCGTCAGGTTTCCTTTGATCTCAGCCGCGGGGAGACCGTAGCTTTGATCGGACCCAACGGAGTGGGCAAATCGACACTCCTGAAATGCCTGATCGGTACCATGAAGCCAACGGCGGGATCGCTGCAATGGGGTACAAAAGTCAAGATCGGCTATTACGATCAAGAGCAATCCGAGCTGAATCCGAGCAATACCGTTCTGGAAGAGCTATGGGGCACCTATCCGCATATGGAGGAAGCCCGCATCCGCACCGTTCTGGGCAACTTCCTCTTCAGCGGCGAAGATGTCCTCAAGAAGATCAGTTCCTTAAGCGGAGGGGAAAAGGCCCGCGTATCGCTTGCCAAGCTGATGCTCCTGGAAGCCAACATGCTCATCTTGGATGAGCCGACGAACCATCTGGACTTATTTGCAAAAGAGGTTCTTGAATCAGCACTCATGGATTACGAAGGCACTTTATTGTTCATATCCCATGACCGTTACTTCCTTAACAAAATGGCCGAGCGCATCATCGAGCTTCATCCGGACGGCATTCAACATTTCCTGGGTAATTATGACGACTATACGGAGAAAAAGCAGGAAATTATCGATATGAATGACGAACCTTCCGAGCCGTTTGCTCGTCACACCCTGAAACAGGAAGGAAAAGCTGAAGCTTCCGTCGAGAAACAGGGAGCCGTTTCCTTTGAAGCCGAGAAGCAAGCCAAACGGGAGGAGCGAAACCGTCAGCGCAAGCTCGCAAGTCTGGAAGAGCAAATCCATGCTTTGGAATCGGACATAACCGAGTTAGAGGCCGAGATGACCCTGCCGGAGATCTATCAGGATTATATGGCACTCCAAGAACGCCAGCAGTCGTTAGAGGAGAAAAAGAGTCAGCTTGAGCAAATTTTTGCCGAATGGGAGTCATTGCTGGAAGATTAAAAAAAGTTCACAAAAGTGTTTCAAATGGAGTTTTGCATTTATACACAAACTTATCCCCAAGAATGGTGCATAAGTTTACCATGAAAATGGCCGAAACGGCCATTTTTTTGTTGTTATACGCGCACTCCTGGTCCTATATCCAGCTTTATCCACTAAGTTATTCACATTATCCACAGTTTCCACCGGAAAATTTGAAAATCCTGTCCCCTCTTTTCAGCGTCTTGCAAAAGACCGATTTAACGACATTTTTCTCGCTTATGCACATTTTTTGGCGAATATGTGGATAACGTTGTTCACAACTTGACAGAGTTATATGTCTTATATAATGGACTTCTATATAGACTTATCTCTTGTTATCTGCAAGTTTTTATCGAGCTTGATTATGAAAAAAAGCGACCCTCCTCCATCCGGTTCGGAAGGTCGCTTGTGCCATCAATCATAGAAGCGTTAGACGCTAAGGTTCCCTATTCAGCTTTTCGCCTAGACCGACATCAACGCCGAGTTGCATGCAGCAACGTATGCCAGGCCTGCCGCCATAACGATATCCTGATGCACAGCCGTTCCGCGGAAGATCTTGCCCGCCTTCTCAACCGTGACCGCCGCTTCGGCATGCGCGTCTTCGCCGCTGCTTAACGAGTGGAGCTCCAGATCGCCAAAGCGGATATCGCTGCTAATTCCTTGGCTGATTGCCGAGATAACGGCTTGCACCGGACCGTCCGCCACGCTGGAGTAAGTGGCTTCCGTTTGCTCGCTCAGATGACGCAGCGTGATTGCCGCGACCCGGCTGCTGCCCGTTCCCGAGATGACCTGGGCCTCGATCAGCTCATATACTTGGGCTGGTTTGCCCAAAGTGCTGCTCACCATTTGCAGCAGCTGATCATCGCTGACCACCTTCTGACGATCAGCCGTCTCCTTGAAGGTATCGTACAAGGACTCCATCTCGTCTCCATCAAGCTGAACACCGTACCGGGCAAGACGATCCTTCAGCGCATGACGACCGGAATGCTTGCCCAGCACAATCATGCTCCGCGGAATCCCCAGCTTTTCCGGATCCATAATCTCGTAGGTGCTTCGGTCCTTCAGCAGACCGTCCTGGTGGATGCCGGACTCATGCTGGAAGGCGTTCCTGCCGACTACAGGTTTATTAAAAGCGATCGGAAAATGCATCGCACCGCTAACGAGACGAGATACTTCATACAGCTTCTCGGCCGTAATGCCCGTCTCTGCCCGCAGCATGTCACCCCGGGTGGATAGAGCCATGACCAGCTCCTCCAATGCGCAGTTGCCTGTACGCTCGCCTACCCCATTCACGGTAACCTCGATTTGGCTGGCGCCATTCTCAATCGCGGCCAGGCTGTTGGCCACAGCCAAACCGAGATCATTATGGCAGTGGGCGCTATAGGCGACCGTCTTTCCGCCACGGGCGCCTTCCCGCACACGTCGGAACATCTCGCCATATTCATTCGGAAGCGCATATCCCACCGTATCGGGCAGATTGATTATCGTTGCACCCTCTTCAATGACGGCTTCCACCATCTCAATCAAGTCGTCAATGCCGGTACGCGAGGCATCCATCGCCGTAAATTCCACCACGTCGCTGAACTGCTTCGCATAAGCTGTCATCTCACGTGCCCTTGCCACTACATCCGGACGACTCATGCGCAGCTGGTGTCGAAGATGGATGTCGGAAGATGAAATAAACAGATGGATTCGCCTTTTGGCCGCATCCTGGGTGGCCTTGACGGCAGCATCAATATCCCCTTTCACGGCCCGTGCGAATCCGCATATCTCGACCTGCTGCAGCTGTCTCGAGATGGCCTGCACAGCGGCAAACTCCCCGGGACTAGACACTGGAAATCCGGGCTCCATCACATCTACGCCCAGCTCAGCCAGCTTTCCGGCCAGCACAATTTTCTGTTCTGGCTGCAGGCTTGCTCCCGGGGCCTGTTCCCCGTCCCGCAACGTTGTATCGAATATTTGGATGGTTCTCATGGATTCACTCATTTTGCATACTCCTCCTGAGTTATGGTATGACCCGATTTCCTACGGGAACGTTGTTTAGTCTGTTCCATATGTTCGCTTTACGTCCGCACGTCGACTTGCGTCCGCATCCCACCCTGCTGCTGCCGGCAGCAAAAAAGCCCGCCATCTCTTCATATAAGAGACGACGGGCTTAGACCCTCCGTGGTACCACTCTAATTGACGCGCCTAATTTCGCAGCTGTTCCTTCGCGACATATGCACGTCCACTCACTGTCCATGATCTCCTCATACCGGCCGGTCATGAAGAGAATGGACGTCCTGATGACGGAGGAAACTCCGTAAGAGAGTACAGCTGCATTCAGGGTCGTTGGGCTGTCTAGCTCCATCAACCGATGCTTGCTGCTGTTCCCCTCTTCCGCTCCCGGGCGAGATTCGAAGGTTGCTGCCGCTGCGTTACACCAAACCCGCAGCTCTCTGTAGACGGCTCCCTTTTACTGCTCCCGTTCATTGCGTTTATTCGATATGTTGTTATGCTGACTATCATATCCTTCGGATCACTATATCCGAGATTCCGCTTTTATCATCTGCGGATTGAAAGTGAAGCTTTATCAGATTGATTCGTATTTAGCTGTCCAAGCATGCAAAAAAGCCTGCCATCTCTTATTCAAGAGACGACAGGCTATCCTATCGCGGTACCACTCTTGTTGACTCTAAGCTCCCGGGATCATCATGCTATCTCCCGAACCTAAAGCCCCCTCCATCGCCAAATCACAAATGATTTGTGCGGAGCCATTCTCACGGAGGCCATCCCGTAGCAAGGTCAAACTCCGCAATTCAATCCGTGCCTGACCGGCACTTCGCTGCGCAAGGTTCCCCAGCTCCGCTCCCAGGTGAGTTCAGGTCCCTCTCGTCTGCGTTGCACCGTCCCGCAGCTCTCTTCATCCAAGGTTCACCTTACTGATCCTGTTCTTCGCGTTTCAACATTCTGGAATTTGATAAAGATTATACGTCCTATACAAATACGTGTCAAGTGGCTTTAGCTTAATGGCTCCGCCCAAAGCTCCAGTGACATTTGCGGGTCGGCCTTCATATCGAGCGGCGTAAAGCTCCCCTGCTTCCATTTCAGATGCGCCGCGGCAGCAATCATCGCTCCGTTATCGGTACAATACTGAAATGGCGGGATCGTCAGCAATATCCCTTCCTGCTCGCAGCGTTCAGCCAAGGCTTTACGGAGTCCGCGATTGGCGGCAACGCCGCCGCACAGCAGCAGCTGCTTGGCATCATATGCTCTGACCGCACGAACCGCCTTTTCCACGAGCACTTCGACCACGGATTCCTGGAAACCCCGGGCTATCGCTTCCGTCCGGACTTCCTCTCCACGCATTTTGCTCTGATTGACGACATTTAATACAGCCGATTTCAGACCGCTGAAACTGAAGTCGTAGGAATCCGGCTCCAGCCATACGCGAGGAAGCTCCACAACCTCCTCGGCCTCCAATGCCATTCGGTCGACATGCGGACCGCCGGGATATGGGAAGCCAAGCGCCCTGGCCACCTTGTCGTACGCTTCGCCAACCGCATCATCCCGCGTCCTGCCGATCAACTCAAAGCTGCCTTCGTCTTTCATGTAGACCAGCTCGGTGTGACCGCCGGAAACCACCAGCGCCATGCAAGGGTAAGCGATATCGCCCACAAAACGATTGGCATAGATATGACCCGCAATATGATGCGTGCCAATCAGCGGCTTGCCGAGCGCAAACGCCAGGCTTTTAGCAGCCATAACGCCAACGAGAAGCGCCCCAACCAGGCCAGGACCCTGCGTTACGGCGATCGCCGACAAATCCTTCATTTCAATGCCGGCCTCAGCTACGGCTTGTTCAATAATTAGCGTGATACTCTCCACATGCTTGCGGGAAGCCACCTCGGGCACCACCCCGCCAAAAGCTTTATGTGTTTCAATCTGGCTGGCAATGACACTGGACAAAACCTCGCAGCCATCCTTTACAACGGCAACCGAGGTTTCATCGCAGCTCGTTTCTATCGCCAATATGCAGCTGTGCTGCCGGTCTACTCTTTCTTCATTCATGATAGCCTTTGACTTCCTTCCTCGCCATCGTCCTCCCGATAAGGGGGCAGATCTGCCCACATGATGAGTGCGTCTTCCTGATTATCGGAATAATACCCCTTCCGGACACCGGCTGGTTTAAACCCTTTTTTGATATATAAGTGCTGGGCCACGTGATTGGATACCCGGACTTCCAGCGTCATTTTCTCCATTCCCATATAGGCAGCAGTCTTCATCAATTCCGTAAGCAGACGATCGCCCCACTTGCGTCCGCGGTACTGCTCCAGAAGCGCAATATTTGTAACGTGCGCTTCATCCACGATCGTCCACATGCCTGCATATCCTACCGTTTTGCCTTCGTACTCCATAATCATATAACGTGCAAAATGATTCAATTTCAGTTCATTGTGAAAAGCTTCCTCGGTCCAGGGCACGGTGAACGCTTCGCGCTCCACCACGAGAACCTCCGGAATATCCTCCAGGGTCATCAACCGAAAGGACAAACCGTCTTCACCATCTACCGGCTTCTTCTGCTGATTCATGACGAATCCTACGCTCCCTTCACCGCTTACGCAGCAGGTTCGCTTCCGCTTCGGAAAGCTGTGTATAATTGGGTACCAGTGTATGCAGATCATCCGTTTCTCCGGCGAGCAGCCTCGCTGCGCCCAAGTACCCCATCCAGCGGCCTTCGAGCGAGTACGGATGAATATGCAGCCGTTCTCCGAACCCCGGCTCAAGCCTGCGGGCGGTTTCGGCATGGAGTTCCACTTCCCCAATAAACCAAAGGCAGACCGGGCGTTCCTCTTCAGGCAGCTTGCTGATGCGTTCCTTAATGGCTTCCACCCAGGATTGCATCAGGCGAATACCGTCTGCCTCCAGACGTATCGGCGCACTCTCCTTGCTCTCTGAATCGGCAGCGAATAAAGCCGTGTACACCTGTCCCCGTCTTGCATCAAGCAGCGGAATGATCCAGTGGACTCCCGCCTTTGGCTCGGCTTCGTTCCATCCGGACTTCAGGCCCCCCCATGCAAGGGCTTGCAGGCTGGATACCCCGACAACCGGGATGTGATTAGCCCATGCCAATGTTTTGGCAGCCGTTACCGCAATCCGGATTCCTGTATAAGATCCCGGCCCTACTCCCACGGCAATGCCGTCCATCTGGTCCATGCCGAGGCCTGCTTCAGCAAGCGCCTGTGCCATCACCGGATGCAGATGCACCGAGTGATTGCGGTCTGCGTTCGTGTTCACTTCCGACAGCAGCTTGTCATGCTCCATCACGGATAC
This sequence comes from Paenibacillus sp. Dod16, assembly GCF_049893405.1. NCBI lineage: Bacteria > Bacillati > Bacillota > Bacilli > Caryophanales > Paenibacillaceae > Paenibacillus > Paenibacillus sp. Dod16. The sequence goes on along the minus strand of NZ_JBNDYG010000006.1, from coordinate 70,471 downwards.
CGCCAGCGATGCCGTAGACGTATCCAGCGCCAAAAACCGCTGCTGCGGCTTCGTGTCATTGTTGTTCATTCCAGCTACCCCATTTTTCATTCAAATCCCGGCACCACTCGCCATAGGGCTCGCCCTGGCTTGAAAGTGTGATGGTCCGGTGCGTTTCGCCTGTCGTTTCAAGCTGGATATGCAGATACCGCTCAGGCAACAGCTCAGTGATCAGACTGCTCCATTCCACGAGACAAACCCCTTCGCCAAAAAAATACTCATCCAGCCCGAGCTCATCCGCTTCATCGACCGACAAACGGTACACATCCATATGGTAGAGCGGCAGACGCCCCTCATATTCTTTAATAATCGTAAATGTCGGGCTATTCACAACCCCGTTCACACCAAGGTGCTGTGCAAATTGTTTGGAGAATGCCGTTTTTCCTGCTCCAAGATCCCCGTCCAGTCCGATGACAGTCCCTGGCTCCGCTCTAGCGGCCAGCCAAGCAGCAAGCTGCTCCGTCTCCTCCAGACTGCTTGAAATCATTCGAAACTGGCCCTCCGTACGGCCATTGTTCACTGATAACCCACCCTTTACTTAGTTTGCCCATATCTCAAAATACTTGATCTTCATTATATCGGTCCTCCCAACCCGCTGCAAGAACATGAGTTTCGCCTTCATTACTCAGTTAAGAAAAGAAACGTAAAACCAGGTTGCAAACACTGACACTACGTAGTCAAAGATTAAGCATTATAGTTAAACCATAACAATGATAAAAAGATTTGAGGAGGATTATAATGAACCCCACGAATGTATCGAACACAGCCCCATATTCAGAAGAAACCATACTTCCATTTCGCATTCAAATTCCAGAGTTGGACTTGCTTGACCTTAAGGAACGTTTGACCCGCACTCGCTGGCCTGATGACCTGGAGGATCATCACTGGGAATATGGCACACCGCTGTCTTACCTGAAAGAGTTATCCACCTATTGGAAGGATGTTTACGATTGGCGTAAATATGAAACCATGTTGAATCAATTCCCTCAATATACGACCACCATCGATGGGCAAAACATTCACTTTCTGCATGTTCGCTCCCCTGAGCCTGATGCGCTTCCTCTAATCATAACCCATGGCTGGCCCGGATCGATTGTGGAGTTTACCCGCCTGATTGAACCGCTCACCAATCCCGGCAAGTACGGTGGAAATCCGTCCGATGCATTTCATCTCGTGATCCCGTCCCTCCCAGGCTTCGGCTTTTCCGGGCATACCACCGAACGCGGATGGAATATCGAGCGTGTCGCTAAAGCGTGGGATGAATTAATGCGCCGCCTGGGCTATGAACGATATGGAGCACAGGGGGGAGATACCGGGAGCATGGTTTCAGCGGAACTTGGCCGGATCGCTGCAGAGCGAATCGTTGGCGTACATTGTAACGGTCTGTCGGTGTTTCCAACCGGAGATCCGGCTGAAAGCGAGAACCTTACGGCTGTAGAGAAACTTCGCTATGATGAATTAGCCGGTGGCGGATTTGAAGGGTCCGGATATGCCATCCTTCAGGCGACCGAACCCCAGACGCTTTCCTACGGCTTAACGGATTCCCCTGTTGGGCAGCTTGCATGGATTGTAGAGAAGTTTAAGGAATGGACCGATCCAGCGGCCAATCTTCCTGAGGATGCAGTAGACCTTGAGCTCCTTCTAACGAATGTCTCGATCTATTGGCTGACAGCAACGGCAGGCTCCTCCGCAAGAATCTATAAAGAAAGCTCGGACAATTGGGGAGCGCCGGCACCATATTCCTCCGTGCCCACCGGCGTGGCGGTCTTTCCCAAAGATCTCTCCATTCGCAGTATGGTCGAGCAGCAGTACCATGTCGTCCATTGGTCAGAGTTCGACCGCGGCGGCCATTTCGCCGCATTGGAAGCTCCTGATCTGCTGACTGAAGATATCCGGTTATTTTTCAGAGAGATTCGTTAACGGCAGGGTCAACACAAACACACCTTATCCGGGTTCCAACTTACGGAGTCCCGAGTAAGGTGTGTTTTTTCGTGTTTATTAAACTGTTCCCCGGAATTCTAGAGGCCCTGCAATAAGCTATTCGCCTTCTTTTAACCGGTCTACGTCTACAGTCAGCGTATTGGTCGGACGGGAGCCGACCTGGACGGTGGCCATTCCGTTCTGCTGATCCACATGCTCGATCCACACGGACTCCCCTTCCAGGTTGACCTTGTAAATATCCTTGGAGTTGAAAATCTCTACGGCGCGCTGTATCTCCATACGTTTAATCCTCCTTCTCCCTATTTCTTGGCGATTCGTCCACGATGTCCATCGTATCGGTTGTGGAAGGGCCGATCAGCCCATTATCTATGGTGACATTACCTCCGCCAAGGCCTTCGTTGATCATCCGGTCAATATCGAACATCGTAGATTCGCGAGAGATCTCGCTCTCCTCCGAGGTCAGGCTGTTCCAATCCACCATGTCCCCGTTCACCGATTCTGCAGCGGAATGGTCCGAGGCTCTGTCCTTCTGTATCTCTTCCGACGTTTGGGTTTCTCTAGGCTCCGTCATGACGAAAATTACCTCCTTATACAGGCAGCGTTCAACGTCAATATGCCACAAACAGGTTCTAATTATGCAATCCTGAGCTATAACTCATACTAGAGTCTTTTTTTGGGCACACTGATAGAGGTAGTACAAAAAGTCCGCTTTTGATCACGAAGCAAATCAGGAAGCAAGCAGCTCGGCATCGAATCTTGAATTCAGCCGGGCCTTCCGGTGCTCACGTACCCAAAATGTACGCTCCGCTTCTCAGTCCCTATCTTCATCCAACCTTCTCGGTGCTGAAAACCGACCTTTTTGAACACGCACTGATAGAGGTAGTACAAAAAGTCATAGTAGTCGTTTATTACGTTTACTACACGGTCATACCCAAACATATTAGAATTTGATAGGAGGTTTCATAGAATGCATACGGTATGGAAGGGCGCGATCAGCTTTGGTCTGGTGCACGTGCCTGTCAAGATGTTCTCGGCCACGGAAGATAAGGATATTTCGATGCGGTACATCCACAAGGAGTGCGGCAGTCCGCTCTCTTACATCCGCAAATGTCCGGTATGTGAAGAGGAAGTGGCCTGGGAGGAAATTACGAAGGGATACGAGTATGAGAAGGGGAAATTCGTGCTATTCGAAAAAGAGGAACTGGAGCAGCTGGCGGAACAGAACAGCAAAAACATAACGATACTGGACTTTGTGGATCTGACCGAAATTGACCCAATTTATTTTCAAAAGACGTACTACCTCTCGCCGGATCAAGCAGGCGCAAACGCATATCGGCTCCTGCTGGAAGCGATGAAGCAGTCAGGCAAAATCGGCATCGCCAAAATCGCTATTCGCTCGAAGAGCAGTCTGGCCGCGATCCGGGTGCTCGATGAATGCTTGTCGATCGAGACGATTTTCTACCCGGATGAGATCCGGCCGATCTCCCAGGTCCCGAATTTGCCTGAAAGAACCGAGGTCAACTCCAAGGAACTCGATATGGCCAAATTGCTGATTGACCAGCTTTCGACTCCCTTTGATCCTGAGAAATACACGGATGATTATCGCGAACGTCTCCTGGATCTGATCAACAGCAAAGTATCCGGTGAAGAAATCAAGATTGCCCCTGCTCGTCAGGAGACCAACGTTGTCGATCTAATGGCTGCCCTCCAGGCAAGCATCGAAGCTGTAAAGCCGATCGGAACGGATCCGGGCACCAAACCAAAGCCGCGTAAAACGACCCGGAAGACGGCAGCCAAAGAACCTGCTGCCAAGGTCAGCGGCGGAGAAGGCGACCTTGACGCACCGAAGCCGAAGCGCCGAACAACCAAATCCAAGAAATCCGACTCCACTTCCTGATCCGTATGGGACAAATGCAGAATCTGCTGCCCAAAGAGCCGATGGCACCGATCTCGACGGACCAGATCACGACAGGCGAGGATTGGGGTTATCAGCTGAAATGGGACGGTGTGCGCATACTCGCCGGGCTTGACCAAAACCGCGTATCGCTATATTCCCGCAAGCTGCTCGATAAAACGTCGCTGTATCCCGAAGTCGTTCAGGCATTATCCGGCTTGCATGAACGGCGACTTCTTTTGGATGGTGAGGTTGTCTATTTTCATCCGGAGCTGGGTCGTCCCGTGTTTCAGAAGGTACTTCAGCGGGAGCGTTCGCGTGCGATCAGCACGAACGCTCCTCTGTTTACTTATGTTCTCTTCGATATTCTGGTGGACGGCGACCAAGACTTGCGTAAGCTGCCCTATCTTGAACGTCACCACCGCCTGAAGGAGATCGTTTCCGATACGCCGGGCCTGCTGACCGCGGATCTGTTTCTTGAAGGCGAGCATTTATGGAATTGGGCCGAAGCACGGGGATGGGAGGGCATTGTAATGAAGCGCCTCTCCTCTCCTTATCGTGAAGGCAAGAAACACCGGGATTGGTACAAGAAAAAGATTGCCGTGAACATGACAGCCACCGCCGTCGCAATGATCATCAGGGAAGGCCGTGTAGCCAGCCTTGTCATTGCCGATGACGATGGCAATTACATCGGCCGTGCTTCCCTGGGGCTTAATGAGCAGACGAAGAAGAGGCTGCTGCAATATGCCGAAATGCATCGTGCTGACGCGGTATGGAGTACGCTCCATACCGACCTGAAGAAGGAACAGCTGGCCTGGCTTAGCCAGCCGCTTTCCGTTCAGGTCACATTTCTCGAGTGGAGTCAGGATGGCATGATGCGCCATCCCAAACTCGTATCGATTGAGGGGGTGTAAACCATATGGCTCGTACCGTCAAAGGCACCCTGACGATCGAGGGACAGGAGATTCAAATTACGAATCCAGACAAACCACTTTGGCCGGAAGTCGGCATTACCAAAGCGATGTATCTGCAAAAGCTTGCGGCCATCTCCCCGTTCCTGCTCCGGTACTGCCGGGGCAGGCTGCTCACGACCATTCGGTATCCTCACGGAGCCGAAGGCGAATCCTTCTATCAGAAAAATGCGCCGGAGCCGCTGCCTCCTTTTGTTCAGACCTATGTGCACGAAAATATTAACTACGTGCTGCTCAACGGACTGCCGGAGCTGCTATGGCTGGGGAACCTGGCTGCGCTTGAGTTTCACCCTTCGCTGCACCTCGCAGGCAGCAATCTGCCCTGCGAATGGATGATTGATCTGGATCCCACGCTGCCGGAGGAGCCGCGCATCATGGAGGCGACTGCCATTGTAGGGGACGTACTGACCTCGTTGGGCTTGTCCTCCGTCCCGAAAACCTCAGGTGCTACCGGGGTCCAGATCATCGTTCCCATTCAGGAAGGCATTACGTTCGATGAACTTCGAACAGTAGGCCAATTCGTGGGGCAATATGTAACCGAGAAATTCCCCAAGCTGTTCACCATTGAACGGCTGAAGAAGAATCGAGGCGATAAAATCTACTTCGATTATCTTCAGCATTACAGCGGAAGGACACTCGCCGCTCCTTATACACCGCGGGCCCGGCGGCTGGGGACCGTCTCTACACCGCTCACTTGGGACGAGGTCCGTCAGGACGTTTCTCCCACGGAGTTTCATCTGCTGAACATCGAGGAACGATTAAGAGAGAAGGGGGACCTGCTGCAGACCCTGCCTCCTCAACCGATAGAGAACGTCATCCGACATCTGAAGCCACAAGGAAAGGCAGGATCAAAAAGGAAAGGATAGCTGCTCCACATCCGGCACAAGCTCCTCCCCGGAGACCGGTGCGGCCGGTTGCGGCAGCTTCCTTGGCTGTACAGAAACAGCTGCCAAATCTTCCGCTGAACGAAGATGATCGCGAGCGCCTTCCACCTGCGCCCCGTCCTCTTGAGAAATCCCGCTTCCGATCGTCCCGGGCCGGCTCACGCCAGCAGCAGATGCCCCCGGGGTCAGTCCATTCAGTTCACATTCGTTCAGCAGCCTGGCTGCCATCGACTTGAAGGAACGTACGTAATGCTCTTCGGCATATGCGCCCTGCGCATATAACTCACGGTAAGGCTGAACCACTTCAGGAAACTGGTGTTTCAGTGTTTCGATATACCATTTCTTCACATCGCGCGAGAGTCTCAGCAGCGAGATCATGGCAAAGGAAACGCCCCTTACCTTCGCCTGCGACAAGAGCTCCCTCAGCTCCCATTCCTTATCCGTCAAAAAGGGCAGCACAGGCGCCACAAACAAACCCGTTCTTATGCCTGCAGCCGATAATCGGTGGATCGTATCGAGCCTGCCCTCCGGATGAGGCGATGCCGGCTCCAGCTTCCGGATGATGTCCCCATTCAGCGTGTTGAGGCTCATGTTGACGGATACATTCTCCATCCGTGTCAATATGTCCATATCCCTGAGCACGAGCGGAGAGCGCGTTGTAATGCTCGTGGAGATGCGGTATTTAGCTAGCAGCTTCAGGCACTCCCGCGTAATGCCCTCCTTGCTCTCGATCGGCTGATACGGATCGGTTGCCGTTCCGATCGTAACCTGTCCTATCGATCTCCGCATCGCTTCAATATCATGATCAAACTTCCTCGCAGCACTCGATAACTGCTTCTCCAGCGCTTCCGCTGCATTCGACTTCATAAAGATATGATGCTGAAACTCATCCTCCGCCCCCATGCCAATGAAGGACTGGAAAGCGCGAGCATAACAAAAGCTGCAGCCATGCCCGCACCCGCGGTACGGATTGATGGACCAATCGAAGGGCATCCTCTCTTCCTTCACTCTGTTTAAAGTCTGTTTGGTGGTTATACGTTCATATTGCGTACGAGCCATTCCTCTTCCTCCCTTCTGATCCTGTAATGCTATCTTGAATTATTTCATATTTTAACAAACATATGTTCTTATTATAAGTGGATTTTACTGGATTTACAAACCAACCCCCACCACGCTTCATGGGAACCGGTTGAACTCCGTCCATTTACGATTTATAATCATTAAATATCATGTGATATATATCAACTGTTATACATATAAATTATCTAAGGAGTTGCAGACAGTCATGGCACCGAAAACAAGGTTCACCAAACAAGATATCGTGCTAGCCGCATTTGACATTGCCAAGACCGATGGGATCGAGTCCATTACGATTCGTAAAGTAGCTGAACGTCTGGGCAGCTCCATCGCGCCGATCTATGTCAATTTCAACGATGCCGAAGAACTGATTCAACAGGTCGTCGACAAGACCTTCCAGGTAGCTAGAGGATTGATTACAGAGCAGAAGTCCGGTCAGCCCTTCCGGGATATCGGCATGGCAAGTCTCCGATTCGCCAAGGAGTACCCTGTGCTCTACCGGGATTTGATAATGAAGAACAATCCCCACACGAAGAATACCCCCGAACAAATTCGTGAGGTTATCGGGTTAATGAAGTTGGACCCGGAGCTTGCGGGATTTTCTGATCAGGAGCTGCAATCAATTTTATTGAAAATGCAAACCTTTCAGACGGGTCTTTGTGTCATGCTAGCCAATGATCTGTTCACGGAGAGCGTTGATGACGACAAGATGATCCATATGATGGATGAGGCTGCTCAAGATTTCATACGTGCCGCTCGTTTGCGGAAACAGCAAGAGAAATGAATCTGCATTAGGTGTCAATACATTTCGATCTATAGGAGGTTTACGGAGAATGGGAAGAGCCCTAGAGCAGTCGCTTCTGGATGAATGGTTGGAACGGATCGCCAATAAAAAGAATGTGTTTAGCACGGTTCTGTGCGTCGAGGACCAGGAACAATCCCTATCCCTTGTCAGCAGCGGCGGGGCAATGAAGACTGAAGACCGCTATTTCATTGCCAGCGTGACCAAATTATACGTGACAGCCGTAATCTTAAAATTACGAGCCGAGCAGCAGATTGGGCTCGATGATCCGATCGGCCAGTACCTCCCCGAAGAGATCATGGCGGGACTGCATAGGATGGAGAACAAGGATTACTCTGGAGAAATCACCGTCAAACAGTTAATGTCCAATACGTCTGGCATTCCGGACTATTTTTCTGGAAAGGTCTTCTCCGACCTCATCGCCGGGCATGATCAGGCTTGGAGTCTGGACAAAACATTGGATGAGGCTAGACGGCAACAGCCCAAATTCAAACCAGGCCAGAGAAATAAAGCCCAATATTCCGACACTAATTACCGGCTGCTTGGCCGAATGATCGAGAATATCAAGGGCGAATCCATTCAGAACGTATTCAAGGAATATATTTTCGACAGGCTGAATCTGACACAGACGTATTTTTTTCATGATCCCGAAGATACAAGCCCCGTTCCTTTCTATTATAAGAAAAAACGTTTGGACCTTCCTCTGTACATGGCGTCAATCGGAGCGGAAGGCGGCATCGTCTCAACGGCAAGGGAAACGATGATGTTCCTGCGCTCCTTTTTTAACGGGGAACTGTTTCCGATAGGTGATCTGGATGAACTCCAGAGACAATGGAATTTTCTCTGGGCACCGGGCCCCTTTTTCTATGGCACCGGCATTTCAAGACAGCCGCTATCTCCATTCAGCCTCGGACGGGGACTCATTGGTCACTGGGGTCAATCCGGCGCATTTGCCTTCCATCATCCTGAATCAGGACTCTATTTCACTGGAACCGTGAACCAGGCTGTCGGTCAATCCGCGGCTGTGCAGGTGATGACAAGAATCATACGTTATTATGGGCGGGAGAAGAAGACGCTTCACTTACACACAGACACCCCATAAACAAAAAGATGCTCCACCCGGTTAACTCTCAACGTGGGTGGAACATAGCACTTTAAAGTTATTAATGTATGGCCTTCTTCTTAAAGCGGCCGCCCTTCACATCATGGATGTTTCCGATGGCAACAAAAGCCTGGGAATCCCAATCCTCCACGATGGATTTGAGTTTCGCTTCTTCCAAACGGGTGATGACAACAAAGATAACCTTCTTGCTGTCCCCGGAATAAGCACCCTCTCCATCCAGATAGGTTACGCCGCGTCCCAAACGTTGGGTTAACGCATCACCGATCTCCTTATGCTTATCACTGATTATCCATACCGATTTGGATTGATCGATGCCTTCGATTGTAATGTCAATCAGTTTAAACGCCAGGTAATAAGCAATCAGCGAGTACATGGCATGATCCCAACCGAAAATAAATCCTGCGCTGCCCAGAATAAATACGTTAATGAACATCACGATTTCACCGACAGAGAACGGTGTCTTCTTGTTGATCAGAATGGCTACGATTTCCGTGCCGTCCAAGGAGCCGCCGGACCGGATTACAAGACCAACCCCGATCCCGAGCAGAACGCCGCCGAACACGGCCGCTAGCAGCGGATCGATGGTAATCGGATCGACGGGATGCAGAAAATAAGTTCCAATGGACATGACCACTACAGCGAACAACGTGGATAATGCAAAAGTTTTCCCGATCTGTTTATATCCCATAAACAAAAATGGAAGGTTGAATAAGGTCAGGAATATACCAAGCGGAAAATCCGTGATATGGGAAACCATAATGGATATCCCGGTAATGCCCCCGTCAATAATTTTGTTGGGCACCAGAAAGATCTCCAGCCCTACTGCCATTAGTACCGCACCGAAAGTTAAGAACACCAGACGGCGGAGAAGCTTCAAGGTGGTTGAGCCTGCCTTGGGATTCTCCGGCTTCTGCTGCTCCGCTTTCACTTGCGCAAGAATCTTCACATCACTTGACATAAATCTCCCCCGTTCAACTTATGAAAAATAAGCTAGTTTATATTTATAAGTGAAACCCTTATAAATATTCTATCATATAAACAAATGCTGGACATAGAACTTTCAGGCTTCTTCCTGAATTTCACTTGCATGCCCTGCATTCTTACATATCAAGTAAGATGTTAAACCTAAAGTAAGGGAGACAGCATCCTGCATAATATTTCGGCAGCTTTCTGCCATCTTCCGCGCTGACGGAACACCTCCGCATCGATAAGCCTGCTCTGTTTGAGATCCTCCTTAAAATCCGCAACCAACCGTTCGATGGGCAGCTGATCAAACAGTACGGCGGTCAGCTCGAAATTACAGAAAAAACTCCGCATATCCATATTCGCCGTACCGACTGAGCCGAGAAGCTCGTCCACAATGAGCACCTTGGCATGGATGAATCCTTTTTCATATTCGTAGAAGGTAACTCCCGCTGCCAGCAGCTCTTCCACATAGGACAAGCTCGCCATTTTCACAAAACGGGAATCGGCACGATCGGGGATAATGATCCGCACATCCACACCACTCACCGCCGCCGTCTTCAGCGCCTCATATATTCCTTCATCCGGAATGAAATAAGGCGTGGTGATCCATATTCGTTCTTTGGCTACGGATATCGCCCCAAAGCACATCTCCTGGATGGCATTCCAGTTCAGATCCGGTCCGCTGCTCAATATTTGCACTTGCTCATCCCCGGTGCATTGATGCTCCGGGAACAGCCCGAAATCCGCAATGCGCTCTCCGGATGCGAGCTTCCAATCATGCAGAAACACATTTTGCAGGAAGTAAACCGCATCTCCCTTTACTTCCAGATGCGTGTCGCGCCAGTAGCCCATTTTCGGATATTCGCCCAAATAGTCGTCCCCGACGTTAATCCCGCCAAGAAAACCGATTATGCCGTCCACCACGACGATTTTACGGTGATTCCGGTAATTGATTCTGCGGCTGAACATCGAAACCATGGCGGGCAGGAAGAAATAGAACTCCACTCCCGATTCCTTGAACCGCCGAATGAACGTTTTCTTGAGTTTATAACTGCCAAGCCCGTCACAAACCAGGCGTACCTTGACGCCTTCTTGCGCCTTTCGGATCATGACCTCCTGAAACTTCGTGCCGATCCGGTCATGACGAAAGATATAGAACTCCACATGGATGTGGTCTTTGGCCTGTTCCATAGCACGCAGCATGGCATCGTAAGTCTCTTCTCCATCCGTCAACACGCGGCTCTGATTACAGCCTGTAATCGGACTCTCCGACAAGTGATTGAGCAGATTGAACAAACGGTCATTATGATGAAATTCAGCATTGTTCATGCCTTCCTTGTTCCAAACAACGGCGGCCCGATCCCACAGGTGTCCCCTAAGCTCCTGAAACAGTCTGGAGCCCCGCTTGCGAATCTTCAACCGCTTCTGATAGTCCCTAGCCACAAAGAAATAGAGTACAAACCCGATCAATGGGAGGCAAAATAAAATAAACAGCCAGGCCACGGCCTTGGACGGATTCCGAAACTCCAGCAACAGCACTGCAACCATCTGCAAAATAAAAGTAATAAGTGCAACCAGAAGCCACATCATACCGGCAGCCTCCTCACCATGAATAATAGTCGTATTTGAATCGATTAACTACACTACATCATTGACCAATTCCATATGTATTTATTCAATTACCCAATGGCGCACCATACTGAATAAATTCTCTTATCTAATAATTTTTGACATGTTCTTCGAAAGAATAGAATACATACTAGATAAGGAGCTGGCCAAGTCTAGCGGGTACCATGATCCATAAACGATGTATGGAAGGGAGATGCCATGAAAACCACACACCGTAAACAACGCTTAACCTTGCTGGTGCTTCGGGATGCCCAGCATTCAGTCAAACAGATCCATCTGTCCAAGCCTCTAATGATAGCGGTGCCCGCGGCCGCTATTTTGTCCATCGCCGGACTGATCGTTTCCCTGCAGATCCAGTCGGCCCAGACGATCTCGGGGCTGGAGCAGCAGCTGATGCTCAAAAACCTGGAAGCCTTAAAGATGGAAGTAACGGTTACCGACAAGGAAGAAGCCATAGAACGTCTAAACAAAGCCATCATTCAGCTGTCGGGCGAAGCAGAGCAAACGAAGGTCCAGATGGAGCGCGTTCAGCAGCTGGAGCAGGAGCTTCAGCAGTTTATTCAGAAGCACGGCAGCTTGTCAGGACAGACCTCCTCCATCACAGATGAGGATAAGCAGCATGTCGGAGGGGAATTCATTGCCGTTCATGAGAATGGAATGTTAAGTCTCGCGAAGGAGACTCAGGATGATTTTGAGGAGATTCAGCAGTTGATTTCTCGCATGGAGCAGCATATTCCGCGTACGCTGGATCAGGCTCAGGAAACCCAGGAGAAACGTGAAGGCACACCTTCTCTATGGCCGACCACCTCTAAGCGGCTGACATCGAATTTCGGTTATCGGAGCGATCCTTTTACCGGGCGTTCGGCCTATCATGCCGGCATCGATATTGCCGGTAAAACCGGCGATCCGATCTATGCCGCCGGTGCCGGTGAGGTGACGGCAGCGGAACGCAGCGGAGCTCGAGGGCTTTATATCGTCGTCAAACACCCGAATGGGCTGGAGACCTGGTACATGCATCTGGACAGTCTGGACGTGTCGGTAGGCGATCATGTCGATCAAGGTGATACCATCGGCAAGCTGGGTTCCTCCGGGCGAAGCACAGGCCCTCATCTTCATTTTCAGGTCGTCAAAAACAACCAGACGATTGACCCGTTGCCTTATCTGCAGTAACAACATTCATTCTTGATGAGGAGGAATATAATATGAAAAAGAAAAACAAGAACAAGCGGGCTTCAGAGCGAACGGATACGCTGATTGGGCCGGGAAGCGAAGTAGAAGGTGTGCTTCAATGCGAAGAAAACCTGCGAATTGATGGCCGCTTTAACGGCTCCATCGAAAGCCAAGGCTGTGTCACGATCGGCGAAGAAGCCATTGCACGCTCCAATATCTCCGCTCGGGAGGTCATCGTGGCCGGCAAGGTGTATGGCGATGTAACGGCAGAAAACAAACTGACCATTACGCCTACGGGACAAATGTACGGGGATGTTTACGCCGCTTCCCTGATCGTTATGGAAGGCGGACTCCTGAATGGAGCAAGCCGGATGGACCATCCAACCTCCAATCAAGATGCTGCGGAGTCAACGGACACCACACTGCCGCTTCAGCGTTCGGAAGCAGGTTAACCTAAGCGTATGGACGACCACTCGAACCCGGCAGTTTTATATAGAGCGGCTAGTTCTTTCAGCCGGCATAATCAAAGAGCCCCTTCCCATCCATGTTCACACGGGCAGAAGGAGCTCTTTTCTTATTCATAAATTAAGCTGCAACGTCTCTCCTCGTAAAGGCCAACCAAGAGATGAGCATGAACAACAGGCTATAAACAACCAGAATCGTGATGGAGAAACCGAGCCCAACTCCCCCCGGTCCGACCGGCGACTGAATGTAACCGCTCAGGTCGGTGTGGAGAAAGAGTAAGTACTTCGCCCATGCAAACCGCTCCGGATTAAAGATAAAGCCGAAAATATCCTTGGTGAACAGAACCAGCAGCGATAAGCCAATCGCCAAACCGCCAGAACGAAACACCGTAGAAAGCATAAACGCAATCAGCGAGATGACCAGCGCCTGGGTCGTATCGGTCAGCAGGAGAAGCAGCGAATTGTTCATCGAAGATCCCTCGAATCCGCCCGACCATCCGGTATTTCCGGAGAATAACAGCAGCGACATAGCGATCCCTACCACAGCCGTGATTCCTGCACAGAGCAGACCGAATAGAAGCAGAGCGGTGAATTTGGACAACAGAATCTTCCCTCGGCTCCACGGCCGAATCAGCAGCAATTTGATGGTCCCTCCGGCAAACTCCCCTGCCACGATATCCGCTGCGATGATCACCGTGAAGATCGTACTCAGGTAGATAGTGAAACTCTCCGTCCATGTGAATACGGTCCAGACATCCATTGGCGCATTCGTATAGTACAGCATGGCAGGCATGGCCACATTAAACAAGAGAAGAATCGCCAGCATGACCCATGTCCGTACGCGATAGTAAATTTTCATATTCTCATTGGCTACAAGACGGGTAAAGTTATTCAACAACGAATCCCCCTCCCGTCATTTCCAAGAATTGATCCTCAAGGGACCGGGTCACCGGCTGTATGGCATAGACCCGTATGCCGGCTCCGACCAATGTCGCGTTGATATCCGCAATCATATTCTCGTCACCGCGGACAATGATTCGGTGATCGCGGGCCGACGCTTGAAATTCTTGGAGCAGCGCCGCCGCTGCTTCCGCGTCATTGACGGTAAATGCCGTCTCTTCAAACACACGCTCTCCCTCAGCCGTCCGCAGCCGCCGGATATCAATCAGCTTGCCGTGACGTATAATGCCAACGGTATCACACATCAGCTCCATCTCGGACAGCAAATGACTGGAGACAAATACGGTCGTCCCTTCCTCCTGCGTCAATCTGCGCAAATAATCTCGCAGCTCCCGAATGCCCTGCGGGTCCAAGCCATTCGTAGGCTCGTCCAGGATCAGAAGCTTCGGCCGGTGCAGCAGTGCCTGCGCCACGCCGAGTCGTTGACGCATCCCCAGCGAATAGGTCTGCACTTTCTCATGAATCCGATTCCCTAGCCCTACGAGTTCCACTACCTCTTCGATACGCTCCTTGGTAATGCCCTGCATCATGCGCGCATAATGCTTCAGGTTGTTATAACCAGACAAAAATTTATACATCTCCGGGTTCTCGACAATCGCGCCAATCTGGGCGGCTGCCTGCTCATAATTGTTCCGTATGCTGTAACCCCCGATGGTAATATCCCCTTGAGTAATAGACATCAGCCCGACCATCATCCGAATGGTCGTTGTCTTGCCAGCCCCGTTCGGTCCAAGAAACCCGAAGATTTGTCCAGATGGAATATCTAAAGTCACATTATCCACCAAAACCTTGGACGAGATTTTCTTCGTAACCCCGAGCAGTCTTACCAGCGGTTCCTGCTTCATGTAATCTATTCTCCTTTGCCCTTGTATCATGCAATCTCCACAATTATACAATACTAGAGCAAAGGACAAAATTGTTGAATGCATGACCCCTATATTGCTGTTAATGGAGCCGTCTACTCGCGATGCACCAACAAAGCCGATTGACACGACTTGCAGACTCCCGCCGGAACATTATGCTTATAGAATCCGGTTTTATACAAGCTGTGGCTTTGTGCAATAGGAAGCATCCGACAGCAACTGACGCAATACATCATCACTTCTTTCATCCCGTCATCTCCTCTTTCGGGATAGATGCATCTATATCTATGCACAGTATGATACAAAATGTATCCACTACAAAAATTCTATATAAATTGTTACTCTTTGTCAAACCTAAATCAAGCATACTATGATGAGACTACAGGACCTGGGATAACCATGATAATCGGAAAGATAAAGATACATTTTTTTCTAAATTTTTAATTAATGATACAATATGTATTGACGATCGATGGAATTTAAGATACATTTTGTATCATATTAGATATTTTATATGATATAGGTTTCCTCTAAATTAATGGAACCTGTAGAGAGGTGATTGTGAATGTCATATGGATCTCGCATTGCAAAATTGCGGGAGCAAAAAGGTTGGACCCAGGAAGAGCTATCCGAACGTATTGGTATCAGTCGGGCTTCTTTATCACATTATGAGAAAGATCGCAGAGAACCAAACTTGGAAACGCTAACAAGATTAGCGGACGTATTTCAAACCACGATTGATCAAATCATTGGAAGATAGTCTGTTCAATCCCCCCACTCAAAAATAATCAAAACAACCTAAAACTTCGATATTCTACTCCACACACAAAAACCCCCTCTACTCAAAAAGGGGGTTTTGTGTTACGAGTCATTCCATATACGCTTGTAACGTAGACGTTATCTTTTCTCGTTCTTGATCACCGACGATATAATACCAAATTCCATTCATTTTTTGTCCATGGCCTGCGATTTCAACCTGCTCAACCTTTTTCAGTTTTTGACGGTACTCTGTTACAAACATCTTCATCTCTTCAAACGAAATATCCGTTTTGACGCTGTTCCCAATGTTATCCAGAAGTGATTCCAGTTTAAAGACCGTCGAAATCCTTATCAACTTATTTAAGATCCCCTTCAGAACCTCCCGCTGCCTTGCATTCCTGCCTAAATCCCCTTTAGGATCTTCAAACCGCATACGCGAGAATGCCAATGCTTCCTCACCGTTTAAGTTCAACTTCCCCTGATCAAAGTCATAGCCTGCATATTCGAACCGCATATGGTTATCCACGGTAACTCCACCCAATGAATCTACAATGCTGGAGAAGCCCTCCATGTCCACTTTAATGTAGTAATCGATAGGGAATTGCAAAAAATTCTCCACGCTGCTGATCGACATCTCAACGCCCCCAAAGGCATAGGCATGGTTAATTTTATCCACCGTTCCATGTCCTACGATATCAGTCCTGGTATCACGTGGAATATTAAAAATAAGTACTGACCCCTTTGCAGGGTTTACTGCCATTAATATCATGACGTCGGATCGTCCACGATCATAGGGCCTTTGGTCTACACCCAAAACCAGAACAGTAAATGGATCAGCGTCCTTCATGTTTTTCTCTCCTACCTGAATAGTCGTCCGGTCATGTACGAATGTTGGAACTACAGGCGAAGGCTCCCGCTCTTCGTAAATCCGAACTGCTGTCGACTTAATGGATTGATACGTATACAGAAGGTAAGCTGAAGGCAGCAGTATAAGAATAGCCAGCAGCCACAGGACCCATTTCCTTGTCATTTTCATCCAGTGATGCCTCCATTGCGTTGACCTTATACTGTCCCGTTAAAGGTCGATGTTGAATCACGACTTAAAGAATACATAAATACAGTGAAATCATCTTGAACAAAGATAGATTAGGAGAAGGGAAACCAGCAGAAAGATGTATCGAGGATGTTTCATGATTACAATGAACTAAATATACAACTCCGATTCGAGATTAGATACAAATCTACATATGAAATTATACAATGAAGTCTCATTATTAATAGGAGAAAAACAACGATATTCTAAAACCTATCCCTCATCATGCATGCGGATTTAAGGTAAAAGAACTAATGACCAAGCAACGTAAATATAGTAGAATAGCAATAAACCATGATAATGATGCATCGGGATTCCCTGTTCGCTGCAGGCTATCCATGAATTACGTTTCAGTTATAGAGACTCATTATATTCGACTCGCTGTGACTGTACATCATTCGGTTCAACATACCCACGATACGGGTCTTTTTATCGCCGTCTGTATGGAATTCAGTATGATACAATTGGCGTCCATAAAAGAGCCCCCTTGATTCAATGTGGCCCGAAAGCAGAATATGATCCACATTATCGTCAATTTCGTAACCCAATATAATATTAGAATGAATCGGTATTTCCCAAGGGCATAGGAATACAAGACCACTGGGCAGCAGTTCTAGCGGAGTAACGGAATGACTTTTCCCATGAATGGTTAATTGCCCGATCTGCATGACTTTAATCCTTACCGTAATTTGGTGTTGCCGTTCTCGTAACATTGGAGGTAACCCATCCGCTCCTTATTATATTTTTTTGGTATGGGACATTTCTGCACTGGATAAAATGATACTAACTGTACCCAAACCTTTACATTGCAGATACAATATGTATCTCATTAATGTTTATAATACGATACACATTGTATCTAGTCAATAAAAAGTAGTCTTTTTATGTTTATAATAAATCGGCAATTTCGTCTTATAGATCTATCCAACTAGCTTCTATAGATACAAAGCCATTCGAAAGGGGGATCAATGCGTGAACTACGGAGAACGAATATCAGAATTACGTGAACAGCATGGTTGGACTCAGGAAGAACTCGCTACCTCTGTCGGTATTACACGTGCTGCACTATCCCATTATGAAAAAAATCGGCGCAAGCCGGATTTCGAAACATTGACCCGCCTGGCAGATCTGTTTGACGTATCCATAGATTATCTGATCGGGAGAACGACACAGGAAAAAACGGTGCTTGATGCGGAGGTTCGATCGTTTGTGGACGGACTTGAACTATCCGATGAGGATTTATTGGAACGTTTTAACCTTACGGTGGACGGTCGTAAGCTAACCGAAGATGAAGCCAGGCGATTTATTGCATTTGTTCGCATGGAACGAGCCATGAAATAATGCTCAAGCCTAAGAACTACAAAATCCCCGCCGTGTAGGATACGTTCATCACTACATGCCGGGGATTTTTTTGCTTTCATAAGATCATATTTAATCTTTTCTTAATTCCTCCCATTGCAGCCATTTATCAGGATGGATTCCCAATTGAGTCATGAGCTTATTGATGTCGATGTTCGTTTTCTGCTGGTCAAGCCGCTGCTCGGTGCTTCCGGAGCCTCTCTCCTTGTCCACACTCATTTCCACAACTACCTCGCTTATCTATAATTTCCTCTCCATCCCAGCTGCCAATACTTGTTGAAATTACCATGTATATAGCAACAACCTACTAAACAACTTACTTACCAATATTATAACGAACGAATCCACATGATGCTGTCGTCTTATGGAGCCTTTGTCCTATGCTTCCGGTTCTAATTTTGTCGAATTTTCTTTTGGAATATTTTGTTGAAAAGCATAATTTCTAAAAACAATACCATCGTAACTTATTTACATATGGAAAAAAACCACATTGCATTCATTAAAGAACACAATGTGGTTTCAGCTGATCTCTCATCAGATGTTAGTTCCCTGTACGAGCCAACTCTTTCATATTTGCTTCAAATGCGGCGAGAAGCGCAGCTTCACCTGCCAGCCCTTGGTCTTGAGCCTTCTCGATATGCAGCAGCATGCGTTTGTAATCCTTCGGAATGATACGGACAAAGCGGCTCAGCGCCTGATCCCAATCCCCTAGTATTTGCTGTGCAGGCACACTGCCCGTGTACTGCTCATGCTGCCGGATAAGATGATGGAGTGCTTCCGCTTCTGCTGTTTCCTCTACGCGCTCAAGGAGTACCATCTCCAGATTGCAGTGATCCACAAAAGTTCCTTCAGGATCATAGACGTAGGCCACCCCACCGGACATACCGGCTGCGAAGTTCCGTCCGGTTTCACCGAGAACGACTACCCGGCCGCCGGTCATGTATTCACAGCCATGATCGCCGACGCCTTCAACCACAATGCTCGCACCCGAGTTACGAACGGCAAAGCGCTCGCCGGCAATGCCTCTTACGTAGGCTTCCCCACCTGTAGCACCATAAAACGCGGTATTACCCGCAATAATATTCTCCTCGGCATTGAAGGTTGCTTTCGGTGACGGCTTCACGATCAGTTTGCCGCCGGAAAGACCTTTACCGATATAGTCATTCGCATCCCCTTCAACCGTCAGCGTCATCCCTTTCGGCACAAAGGCACCAAAGCTCTGGCCTGCGGACCCCACGAAGTTAAAACGAATCGTGTCTTCCGGCAGTCCGGCAGCGCCGTATTTGCGCGTGACTTCACTGCCCAGAATCGTACCCACTGCACGATCCACGTTTGTGATTGGGAAGGTGCCTTCCACCGCCGCTCCCGATTCCAATGCAGGCGCAGCGCTGCCAAGCAGCGAACGCATATCCAGCGTTTCTTCCAGGCCATGATTCTGTCTTTGACTGCGATAGCGAGTGCTGCCTTCCGGAAGCTCCGGCGTATACAGCAATGCGGAGATATCCACGCCTTTCTTCTTCCAGTGATGATCCGCTTTGACGGCATCCAGGCAGTCGGTACGTCCAATCATCTCATTAATGGTGCGGAAGCCCAGCTCTGCCATCAGCTCGCGCATGTCTTGAGCGACAAAGCGCATAAAGTTGGCAACATGCTCCGGATCTCCTGTAAAGTTCTTACGCAGCTCCGGATTCTGAGTCGCTACGCCAACCGGGCAGGTGTCCATTTGACAGACACGCATCATGATGCACCCGATGGCAACCAATGGTGCCGTAGAGAACCCATACTCTTCGGCTCCAAGCAGAGCCGCTACCACCAAGTCGCGCCCGTTCAGCATTTTGCCATCCGTCTCGAGCACGACGCGGTCACGCAGATTGTTCATGATGAGCGTCTGATGGGTTTCGGCAAGGCCAAGCTCCCAAGGCATACCGGCATGACGGATCGAGCCTTGCGGCGAAGCCCCCGTACCGCCATCGTAACCGCTGACCAGAATGATATCCGCGCGGCCCTTCGCAACACCTGCAGCGATCGTGCCCACACCCACCTCGGATACGAGCTTCACGTTGATATCCGCACGCGGATTGGAGTTCTTCAGGTCGTAAATAAGCTCTGCCAAATCCTCAATGGAGTAGATATCATGATGCGGCGGCGGCGAGATCAGGCCAACACCCGGTGTCGAACCGCGAACCTCGGCTACCCAAGGATACACTTTACGGCCCGGGAGCTGTCCGCCCTCGCCCGGCTTCGCGCCCTGCGCCATCTTAATCTGGATTTCGTCTGCGTTCACCAGGTAGTTGGAGGTTACGCCGAAACGTCCCGAAGCCACCTGCTTGATGGCGCTGCGGCGGGAATCGCCGTTAGCATCCGGGATGAAACGGGCCGGATCCTCTCCGCCTTCACCCGTATTGCTCTTGCCTCCGATGCGGTTCATCCCGATCGCAAGGCTCTCATGCGCTTCCTTGCTGATCGAGCCGAATGACATCGCGCCGGTCTTGAATCGGCGCATGATGGATTCTACGGATTCAACCTCATCCAGTGGTACCGGCTCGCCGACCGGCTTAATTTCGAGCAGTGAGCGCAGCGTAAGATGCTGCTCATTCTCACCTTTCACAAGCTCTGCGTATTTCTTGTAGGTTGCGTAGTCATTGGTGCGGACAGCCTGCTGCAGCAAATGGATGGTTCTCGGGTTGAACAAATGCTCTTCCCCGTCAGCTCTCCATTGATATTCGCCCGCTGAATCCAGCGCTTTATCGTTCCCGTCCTTATCAGTAAAGGCACGCTCGTGATGAGCCAGGGTTTCCTTAGCCACTTCTTCAAGACCGATCCCCCCGATCCGGGACGGCGTCCGTGTGAAATAGCTTTCTACGAAATCTTCTTTGAGGCCGACAGCCTCAAAGATTTGGGCTCCGCGATATGATTGGATCGTGGAAATCCCCATTTTCGATAAAACTTTAACGACGCTCTTGCTTGCCGCTTTAATGTAATTCTTCACGGCTTTCTCATGCGAGATCCCGCGAAGCATGCCTTCCGCAATCATGTCATCCAATGTTTCGAACGCCAGATACGGGTTGACCGCGCTCACGCCGTATCCGAGCAGCAGGGCGTAATGATGTACTTCGCGAGGCTCACCGGATTCAAGCAGGATCGCCACCTTGGTCCGGGTTCCCTGGCGGATCAGATGATGGTGGAGTGACGATACGGCAAGCAGCGATGGAATCGCTGCATTGTCTTTATCCACCCCGCGGTCCGACAAAATCAAGATGTTATGGCCCTTGGCAATAACCCGGTCCGCTGCCTCGCAGAGGGTTTTGATCGCTTGACGAAGCCCTTCTGCTCCTTCCGCTGCCGGGAAGAATATCGGAATGGTCATGGACTTGAAGCCGGGACGGCGAACGTGGCGCAGCTTCGCAAAATCTTCATTCGATAGCACCGGCGAATCCAGACGGATGTGACGGCAGCTCTCGGGCTCGGGCTTCAGCAGATTGCGCTCCGGACCGATCGTTGTTGCCGTTGAAGTGACCAGTTCTTCACGAATCGCATCAATCGGCGGGTTCGTCACCTGGGCGAACATCTGCTTGAAGTAGTTGAACAGCCGCTGCGGACGGTCGGACAACACCGCAAGCGGTGCATCGTATCCCATGGATGCGACAGCTTCCGCACCCGTGATCGCCATCGGCTCAATGACTTTGCGCAGCTCCTCATACGTGTAACCGAAGGCTTGCTGCAGCTGACGTACATTTTCATGCTTGGGATCCGGCAGTTCCGGCGCGTCAGGGAGATCATGAAGCTCTACCAGATGCTCATCCAGCCATTCAGAGTAGGGAAGTTCCGCGGCGATGCTAGCTTTGACTTCTTCGTCAGAGATGATCCGGCCTTCCTTCGTGTCAACGAGCAGCATCCGGCCAGGACGCAACCGGTCCTTGTACAGTACATTTTCCGGCGGGATATCCAGAACGCCCGCTTCGGAGGACAGAATGATCAGATCATCCTTTGTTACATAATAACGGGATGGACGCAGTCCGTTCCGGTCCAGGGTAGCCCCGATCTGAACGCCGTCCGTGAACGCCATCGCAGCCGGGCCGTCCCATGGCTCCATCAGCGTGCTGTGGTATTCATAGAATGCTTTTTTGGTCTTGTCCATGCTCTCATGGTTGCTCCACGGCTCAGGGACCATCATCATGGCCACATGCGGCAGGGAACGACCGCTGAGATACAGGAATTCAAATGTATTATCGAACATCCCGGTATCGGATCCGTCCGGGTTGATGACAGGTTTAACCTTCTCGAGATCGCTTCCGAACAGTTCATGCTCGAACAGCGATTGACGGGCGTGCATCCAGTTTACATTCCCGCGCAGCGTGTTGATCTCGCCGTTGTGAATCATGAAGCGGTACGGATGCGCGCGTTCCCAGCTTGGGAACGTGTTCGTACTGAAACGGGAGTGAATCAGCGCAATAGCGGATTCCAATCCCTCTTGCTGCAGATCCAGGTAAAATTCCCCTACCTGCTCCGTCGTTAACATGCCTTTGTATACGATCTTCCGGCAGGACAGGCTGGATACATAGAAGCTGTCGCCTTCGGGCTTGCCGCTGTAACGGATAGCCAGCTCGGCGCGGCGGCGGATGACATACAGCTTGCGCTCAAACGAGAGATCATCCTGAATGTCGGAGCTTCGTCCGATGAACACTTGGCGGACGTACGGCTTTGCCGCTTTTGCCGATTTACCCAGCATTTCATCATGCGTCGGGACATCGCGGAATCCAAGGAGGGTCTGGCCTTCTTCAGCAATAATCGAAGCCAACTGATCCTCATGGGCCGAACGGACGGCAGGGTCATGGGATAGGAACAGCATGCCGGCACCATAATGCCCGGCTTCCGGAAGCTCAAAGCCCAGCTTCGCTGCTTCGGCGGAGAAGAAGGAGTGAGGAATTTGCAGCATAATCCCAGCGCCGTCACCGGAGTTCGGCTCGCTGCCCTGTCCGCCGCGATGCTCCATATTGGCAAGCATGGTCAGCGCGCTGCTAACGATTTCATGGGATGGCTTACCTTTGATATGGGCAACAAAACCCATACCGCAAGCATCTTTTTCAAACTGCGGATCATAGAGGCCCTGTTTCTGGGGAAAATCAGTATGTTTCATAAGATGCAACCTTTCTTTGTATAGAATAAAATGCTGCTGATCAATAACAGAAAACATAAAGTGCGTGTTCAAAAAGGTCGGTTTTCAGCACCGAGAAGATTGGATGAAGCTAGGGACTGAGGAGTGGAGCGCACGTTTTTGGTACGTGAGCACCGGAAGGCCCGGCTGAATTCAAGATTCGATGCCGAGTGGCTTCCTGATTCATTTCGTGTTAGATATAGGATTTATAAGTTATCAACGGAGTTGATGAAATCCTATATCGCAAGAAAACCTACTTCTGAATCGCGGTCGCTCAACCTTGAATTTGCCTCGATTAGTTCTCTTATCAAAAGCGGACTTTTTGAACAACCTATTAAAGGTTGGACATCAATCCTCTCCTGCAGCGGACACACTGTCATGAGGTGATGCAGTATTGTGCAAAAGCGGCAAGGGGTAACATTTACCTGACACGTAAGATTTATTAGTTCTATATATTTTATCACCGTCATACAGTGCAGGCAATTCAAAGTTTTTATGAATTTGATAAGAATTGTTTTTATGAGAGTTATCACAACACACAGTTAAAACTTATGTAGAATAGTGCAAAAAAACATGCAAATAAAACATTCCGAACAGGCGTTTTTGTTCACCTTATCTCATTTTCAAAACCATCCGCTGGTCTTTTCCCTTCAACTTCTCTCCAACGGGAGAGGCAAGTGATCATCATCACCATGATCCAATCTAAGATGATGCAGCTCCAAGGTCAGTTCTTCATGGCCACACTATACCCGAGCATCAAAAAAAAGACTTCCCCGAGATCTGCTCGACCTTCGGGGAAATCCTCTTCCTTCATATAATAGATATCTTGCTTATGCAGTCAACGCTGTATCGGTGTCTGCTGCTTTCTTGTTGTTTCGGGTAGCCAGGAAGTACACGGCGGTCAGAGCCAGGAATACGAGACCGAATCCGGCCAGTACACCCACATTCGCCCACATGCCGTCGAAACTTCCTGTGGATATGACGTCCTTGTAGCCTTTTACGCTGTAAGTCATCGGCAGCAGCGGATTCAATGCCTTCATCCAGTTCGGAATCAGCTCTACCGGGAACGTGCCTGCGCTTGTAGTCAATTGGAGGATCAGGATAACGATGACGACGAAGCGTCCAGGCTGATCCAGCCAGGTTACAAACATTTGCACCAGGAACATGAACGATAAACTCGTGATGATGGAGAAGAGATAGAAGAGTGGAACGCTCTGCACCTCAAGCTTCAATCCGTACAGCATAACGACCGATGCCAGCAGCGCTTGAATCAATCCCATACCGGCAAAGGAAAGCGTACGGCTGACAAACCGGTTCCAACCCGATGCGTTCGGTACCGATGCTTCGCGGATCGGCAGGATAATCGTACAGAGCAAGGCTCCGACAAACAAACCGAGCGACAGGAAGTAGGGCGCGAATCCCGTACCGTAGTTCGGCACTTCGTTCACCTTGTGCTCTTCAACCTGTACCGGTCCGGCAAACATGGTGACCGTTTCGTCGGTTGTTTTGATATCGCCTGTCTTGTCGGCAGCCTCGTTCAGCTTGCCTGCAAGCTCTCCGCTGCCTTCCTTCAATTCATTCATCCCGTTTACCAGCTCACCGGCTCCGGAATCCAGCTTTTTCGAGCCGTCGGCAAGCGTTGTAACGCCAATTCCGAGCTTGCCGGCTCCTCCTGCAAGCTGCTGCGTCCCTTGCGAAAGGGTGGCTGCTCCGCTTGCGAGCTGTTTGCCGCCAGCTGCCGCTTCGCTCAGCTTCGTGCCGAACAGCTTCATGCCGTCAGCCAATTGGCTTTGGCCGGCGCTCAGCTGTTTGGCACCAGCCAGCAGCTCTTGACCGCCAGCTGCGAGCTGTTTGCCGCCTTCAGCCAGCTGACTCGCTCCCGCGCTCAGCTTGCCGGCGCCTTCCTGCAGCTGCAGCGTGCCTTGATTCAGCTCGGCTGCGCCTTGTGCGAGCTGTTTCTGGCCGGCATTCAGCCCGCTTGTGCCGGTGGCAACGGATTGGCTCGCAGCCAGCAGCTGCTGAACCTCCGGACTTTGCGCCAGCTCCGGATTGCTTTCAGCCAGCTTCTTCAATCCGTCTGCAACGGCCTTAGCGCCTTGCTCCAAGGAAGCCGTAGCCTCCAGCGATTGATTAAGCCCGGCTTTCAGGCTGCTGCTGCCTTCATGAGCGCTTTTCGCGCCTGCCGCAAGCTGGGAAGCCCCTGCTTGGTTGGCTTGCAGGCCTTCATTCAGAGTGGTACTGCCGGCTGCGGCAGATTCAATCCCAGCTTGCAGCTTGGCACCGCCCTTGCTTGCTTCCTCAGCTCCTGCTTGCAGCTTGCTGTGACCCGCTTTAAGCTGATCCAAGCCGGAAGCGAGGGTACCGGCTCCTGCGTTCAACTTGCCTGCACCGTTATTCAGCTCCTGCACGCCTTTGGTCAAAGGCGCGATTCCATTCTGAAGCTCCTGTGTGCCGCTGACGAGTTTAGCCAAATTTTCCTTCAGCTTCACGGCGCCGTCATCCAGCTTCACGGCACCTTCGGATATTTTGGTTGCACCGTCTCCCGCTTCGCTCAAGCCATCGGATACTTTGGCTACTTGATCGAACAGGGTTTCCGTATAGGCTTCCGTCACTTTCGCGGACACCTTGGACTGAATCTGCTTCACCGCAGATCCGCCGATCTGGGCCGCCAGGAAGTTGTAGCCTTCATTCGGCTCAAATACGATCTGCGCAGGCTGCGGATGTTCATCCATTAAAGTTGTCGCCTGCTGGGAGAAATTCTCGGGGATGCTGATGGTCATGTAGTACTTGTTATCCTGCATGCCCTGCTCCGCTTCCTGCCGATTAACGAATTGCCAATTAAAATCTTTTCCCTTCTTCAGCTCGGCAACCAAATCCTCGCCGGCGTGCAGCGTCTTTCCTTCAAAAACAGCGCCCTGGTCGTTATTGACGACCGCAACGGGCAAATCCTCCATCTTCCCGTACGGGTCCCAGAAGGCCCCGAGGAACATACCGCTGTACATGACCGGTATGAACAGCACCGCGATGATCGGAATCAATATTTTTTTATTCCGAACGGCAGCGCCAAGATCTTTTGCAAATACAGATAATGACTTCATCCCAGTCTCTCTCCTTTTTTTCTCTAGATAACCAGCCGACATGAATCTGCAGCATGGCAGATCACATTCCAGTACAGAATGACCAATATCCTCAATCAGTCAGTTCAGGCCAAAAAAAAACGATCCCTGGCAAGGAAGACGATCCCTCAAGCCTAGAGAGTCCGCCTTCCTCATCACGAAGGAGGTTCCTGTATCCTTCTTATGAAGTAGCCTTCAATCCGTCAGCCAAGAACACCATCATATATTCCTTGATCTGTTCCTTGCTCAGCGGCTTGTGAAGCTGATTGAAGTCCGTCGTGAGGGCAACGTACAGTTTCAGCATCACGAAGGATACCACTTGAGCATCCAGCGGCTTCAGCTCACCGATCGATATGGCCTGCTCCACAATTCCCTCGAGATATCCGACGATCCCGTTCTCCACCTTCGTCAACCCTTCATGCGCCTTCGGCGTGCCAATATCCCGTACCTCTTGCGATAGCTTAATGAACAGCTCATGCTCGCCTCGGAATTCAAGCAGCGCATCCAGCACCCGATACAGATTGTCGAAGAAATCTCTGTCCTTCCGGATCTCCCGCTCGGCAATACGCTTCATCTCCATAATGGCCGACAGCAAAATCTCGTCAAACAGCTCATCCTTATTCGTGAAAAACGTGTAGATCGTACCTTTCCCTACATTTGCAATCTTCGCCACCTGTTCCATCGTCGTCGCTTTATATCCGAACAAAGCAAACGACTTGGAGGCAGCATCCAGCACCTGCTTCCGACGGTCCACAGCTGACATGCTTACCCCTCCTTCTTGATCTTTTTAGATTGGCCTTCATTTCAAAACTGACCAAAATACTTTTTCGGTCATTCGGTCAAAAATCACTTTACCAGATAATCGGAGCCATTGCAATATCTTTTCGTTAAATTTTTTAATATTCTGAATGCAGGGTTCAAATTTTATCATGACGTCTAATGTAAGGGTACGCTCGAACTCCCAGCCGTAAAATAATTGAAATGCTTTTCCCTTTTGCGCGTATACTTATGATGCATACTCTTTTTTTTCGCGCCGCTCTTCAAAAAATGATTCCTGTTTTGTAAGATAGAGGGAGAAAGAAGTAGGTGAAACCATGCGATATACAAGAGTGCTCCTCTTTTCCGAGGGTTTCGGCACAGGTCATACGCAAGCAGCGTATGCGCTGGCTGAAGGTATACAACGGATGAATCCCGGCATCCACTGCCGCGTCATTGAGCTTGGCAATTTTTTGAATCCAACCGTGGGGCCGTTAATCTTATCCGCTTATCGAAAAACCGTCAGCACCCGTCCGCGCCTTGTCGGCATGCTGTACCGTTCGCAATATAAGAAATCGCTAAACCGTTTGACGCGGCTCGCGCTGCACCGTATATTCTACGCGCAGGCTCAGCAGGTCATCGAGCAGCTGAAACCGGATCTTATCATATGTACCCACCCCTTCCCTAACGCCGTGGTCTCCCGCCTGAAGCGTCAGGGACTCGAGGTTCCGCTCTATACGCTGATTACCGACTATGATGCCCATGGCACCTGGGTCAATCCGGAAGTGGATGAATATCTCGTATCAACGCCTCATGTGAAACAAATGCTGCTGCGGCGAGACATTCAGCCCGAATTCGTTCATGTGACCGGCATTCCGGTGCATCCCAAGTTCTGGGAAAGAGGCAATCGAGAAGCGCTTCAGGCCGAGCTTCAATTAAAAAACATGCCAACCGTACTGATTATGGGGGGCGGTTGGGGTCTCGTATTCAACAAGGAGCTGCTCAGCAAGCTGGCCAGCAGGGCCGATGATATCCAGCTGGTCTTCTGTATGGGACAGAACGAGAAGCTGGTTGCCAGCATGCGCGAGGACCCGATCTTTCAGCATCCCAACATTCATGTTCTCGGGTACCGCGAAGATATACATAACCTCATGGAAGTGTCGGATTTGCTCATTACCAAGCCAGGCGGGATGACGTGTACAGAGGGAGCCGCCAAGGGAATTCCCATGCTGTTCTATGAGCCTATCCCGGGACAAGAAGAAGTGAATTCCCATTTCTTTGTCAGCGAAGGCTATGCGGAAATTTTGGACTCTCCTTCCGTGATCGACAAATGGCTGAACCTGCTGTCCGATCATTATGATCAGGTGAGTAAGAAACGTAATGGAGCCGGCCGGCGGCGCATACCGCATCTGGAGCCCGACCACTGCGCCAGCCAGGTGATGGAATTGCTGACCGAAGGGCGCATGCCCGATCATCGTGAGGAAGCCGTCAAACTGTTGGCGGACCAGCCCTAATATCTATAGCATGCTCTATAATTCCCGCTTTTGAACTATTACCCTAAAAAAGCTTCCCTGTCTTCGAGACAGGGAAGCTTTTTATATGAAAAATCCATCTATATTTCCAGCGTTTCTCCAGCCTTCAATGGATGTCCCTGAATGCCTGTTTTGGCTAGTTCGTCGCAGAAGGCCCCAGCATCCTGTTTAATGCCCGGGAACGTGTCATAATGGACTGGGATTACATGCTTCGCACGAATCCACTGTGCGGCCAACAGGGCGTCCTGTGGGCCCATCGTCAATAAATCCCCAATCGGCAGCGCAGCTGCATCAATTTGGTTCATCTCTCCGATCAGCCGCATATCGCCAAACAAACTCGTATCGCCCGCATGATAGAATGTTTTCCCGCCTATCGTCAGAATGACGCCACCAGGCTGCCCTGCATAGATCCAGGTGTCTCCTACCGAAATGGATGAAGAATGAAAGGCCGGGGTAAACTTCACCTTAAAGCCATCGAATTGCGCGCTTCCGCCGATATTCATTCCATGGGATTTGGCACCCAGGCTGCCGCAATACACGGCGAGTTCATAGACCGCGATAATCGGGCAATCATTCTGCTTCGCAATCTCGATGCAGTCGCCAAAATGGTCGGAGTGCCCATGCGTCAGCACAACCGCATCCACCTTTACGTCCTTGGGCTCAATGCCGGAGCCTGGATTCCCTGATAGCAGCGGGTCGATGATCACACGAACTCCGCCCTCTTCCACCAAAATGCTAGAATGGCCGTAATACGTAATATTCATGCTTAAACACACCTCCTACATCCTAGTTTACCCTTATGGGCACTACTTGTAAAAAGAGTGATTTCCTATTTTTTTAACAAATGTTCTTGAATGATGTACCGTCAGGTCCTGAGCAAGCTTCAAAGACAGGAAGAAGTACGTATCGTCCTTTACCTCTTTTTGGCCATGAAGTGCCGCATTCACGGATTTAATCGTCTCTTTGTTCGGCTTGACACGTTTAAGACGCCCGTTCGCTACAGGACTAAATTGGTGCTTTTGATAGATGACATCGGTAATCGTATCGGGAAAATTAGCGGACCGCAGCCGGTTTAAGACAACGTTAGCAACGGCTACTTTGCCTTCGTACGGTTCGCCTTCCGCCTCTGCCATGACAATCTTCTGGAGCAGAAGCAGTTCTTCAGCTGACAAATCATAGGTCCAGGTCGCTTTGGCTTTCTGATCCTGGGTTAACGTATTTGTTCTTGTGAAGAATAAAGTTGTGGGGGGTGATAAGCTTTCAGTCTGAGATTTGACGACATGCGTCCCCTTTTGTTTTGCCGGTTTCCCGTCCGCAGCCTGAGATTTCGATGGTTTCTTTTTCTCATCTGCAGCCTTCAATGCTTGTTGCGAGTTCCAATATCCGTTTTCAGCCAAACCTATGCCTTTTGCCTTTGAAAAAGCATGACTCTTGCTCCCCGGCTTATTCCACTCTTGGAAAACAATTGAAGACAAAATATTGACAGGTTCCCTATCCTGTTTGGTACTCGCGTCTTTTACGGATAGATCAGGCAAGTAAACTTATAAGAGACAAACTCACAAAGAGCGCTCCGATGAGCAGCGCAACCCAGCGATTTTGCCGTAGCACTTTCATAACCATATTTTTCCTCCTATGATGTCGGCACATTCCTACACTATGTAACCACATTTTTAGGCGTTGAAAACATGGTAATTTTATGAACATTCTATTTTCAGTTTCAGAAAATGGTCGAAAGCCGCGCCACACCTACTGTTTCGTACATTGGAGTTGCATGCAAATTTGTTCGAAAAAGAACGAGCTGCTGCACTTCCCACTGGATGGGCTTGGGTCCTGTTCCGATAACATCCAATGAAAACTGTTGGTTTCCTTGAAACTTCCGGCCAACCGTAATATGCGGACGAAACGGTCGCTCCTCCGGCACAAATCCGAAAGCCTCCATCTTCGATACCACCGCTTGCTGAAGCTGAGACAGAGCATTCAAATCCCCGCCGATTCCCGCCCATAAAATTCTTGGCGAGGCGCTTGCCCCGAACACGCCGGCATCATAAAGGCCAAGCTTGAAGGGCTTATGCTCCTTAGCGACTTCCTGCAGCGCCGCTGTAATCTCCTCTATGCGATTTGACGGCGTATCGCCTAGAAACTGTAAGGTAATGTGGTAATCCTGCGGATGAACCCACTTTTTAAAAGTTACTTGCTCCCCCAATGTTTCCGTCCATTCCTGAATCCGGGACGACACCTCCGAAGGCAGATGTACGGCAACAAATAAACGATCCATAGCTCCCTCAGCCGAATGGCTCAACTAAGACACTTCCTTCCAATCTCTTTTATCCTAAGCAGCCGCTAGGCCACTATAAGCACCATGTTTTCTTGGTTCGTTTATAGTTTGAGCAATAATACCTGAAAATAGTATGAGGGGTACATCAAATTCGCCTAAAAATATGATGAAGCTTCAATTTACCATAAACCGGACAAAAATTCATGTACAAATTTTCCAATCGGGACAGTTCGTCCATGCGCAAAGTGATGATTTCTGATAATATGTTCCCAAAGAGTTTAACGCTTTTATTCTGGTTTATATCACATTCCTTAGGAGGTAGCACCATGCCGAAAATCGTTGCCATACACGACTTAACCTCGGAACAACAGCAGAAAATCAAGGATATCGCCCCCGACTACGAGCTGCTGGTTACGAAAGCGAAAGAGCTTACGCCAAGCATCGTTCAGGATGCCGAAATCATGATCGGCTGGTCACGCTCCGTACAGGAGGATGTATTGTCTGCAGACAGTAAACTGAAATGGATTCAAGCATGGTCAGCCGGTGTCGATAAAATGCCGCTCAAAGAGCTCGAAGAAAAGGGTATTCAGCTTACCAATGCCAGCGGCGTACATAGCGTACCGATCACGGAGCATATTTTCGCGATGATTCTGGCCTTCACGCGCAACCTTCATCTAGCAATTCGACAGCAATCGAACAGCAAATGGGATACGTCCGGCACGTTCACGGAATTGGCAGGCAAAACCATCGTCATCGTCGGCGTCGGCCAGATCGGCAGTCATACAGCGCGCGTGGCCCAGGCGTTCGGGATGCGTACCGTCGGTGTCCGTCATTCCGGCAAATCCGATCCTTATGTGGAAGCGATGTATAAGGTCGATCAGCTTGATGAAGCGCTGGCGGAAGGCGATTATATCGTGAACATCCTTCCGCTAACCGATGATACCCGTGGACTGTTCAATGAGGCAAGATTCTCGGCGATGAAGGACTCTGCCTTCTTCGTTAACGTAGGCCGCGGCCAGACCGTGGTAACGAATGACATGATTCAGGCACTTCAAGCCGGGTCATTGGCGGGTGCGGGACTGGATGTGTTCGAAGAAGAGCCGCTTCCGTCAGACCATCCGCTGTGGTCCATGGACAATGTCATCATGACACCGCATATGGCGGGCGATACGGATCGCTACGGCGAGCGTGCCGTGGATATTTTCCTGGAGAATTTGCAGAACTATGTAAGCGGTAAGCCCCTGTCGCGAAATGTAATCGACTATAGCAAGTCGTACTAAGACCAGGTAACAAGTTCTTAAGTACAGCTTTAATCCCGCTCACAAAGGAGCCGAGGATCTTGCAACAAACACCTCAAGATCCATACAACAAAAGGAACGTCCCAAGGTTTCCATACCTTTCGGGACGCCCCTTTTTATTTTTTAACTACATTTATACGCAATGGGAGAGAGAATCGATGCAGCCGTATACGGAACGTGTAATTGAAGTGATCCGGAGCATTCCGGAAGGATATGTCATGACGTATGGACAGGTGGCCAGACTGGCCGGCAGCCCAAGGGGCGCACGGCAAGTCGTCAGAATACTTCACACCCTCAGTCACATTCACAAGCTGCCGTGGCATCGGGTCGTCAACGCAAAAGGAGAAATCGCCATCAAGGACGATGAATCCAGACTCATGCAGGAGCTGTACCTCCAAGGCGAAGGCGTTACCGTCAATTCCAAAGGCATCATCGATTTAGTGAAATATCGTTATGACCCTGGGGAATAGGTAGCAAGCCCCATTATTCGCACAACCAGATATCCCTCACAAAACTCCCCTTGCGGGTCGTGCAATGACGCAGGACCTTCCAGCCCGTGCTCATCAGCAACTCGTATAATGGCTCTGTGCTGACGATGACAGCTCGATCTGACAACCGGCGTAAGCTTTGCAGCATCTGCAGCTTCTCTTCCTCCGGGAAAACAGAACACAGATTATACGGCAGGTCCAGGATCGCGGCATCATAATGCCCTTGCAATGTATTCATATCCTGAATGGCAACTTTGTTGTCATCATAACCGTAGTGCCTCAGATTCACCCTCGCTCCCCGAATGGCAAGCGGATTGATGTCACGCCCCTCAGCCGCGATTCCCATCGAGAACGCCTCAATTAATACATTCCCCATACCGCAGCAGGGATCCAGGAGCGTCACTTCACTTAATCGAGGAACTGCCAGGTTGACCAGTGCCCTCGCGATGCGTGAGCTTAGGCCTGTGGAATAATTCTGCGGCTTCTGTTTATGCTTCAGCCATGCGCGTTCAGGTTCATGAAGAAGTCCCAATCTCCAGATGCCGCCTGTTGATATCATACCGAGCGTGACATCCGGGGCTTTCATCTGTGCAATTCCTGTAATTTGGCGGCCTACCACCCGCTCATATCCGCGTGATTGTTCATAACTGAACCGATCTCCCGCCTTGAGACAGACGACTTTGAAGCTTGCGTTGTTAAGATGAATGCGGTCTGCTTGCTCAGCCATTTCTTCGATGGATTCTCCGGTCATCCTGACGTCGATACAGGCTGATAAGAACGGGCTCCGATCCGGATCAACCCATTGCTCGCTTTCCAGCCAATCCTCACCGTCAGGCTCATGACCGAACAGCTCCGTCAGCTCCATCAAGCACAGCTCACGCTCCGTTTCATGACAGGTATACGTGTACAGATAAGGGGACTTATCGCTTATGAAGGATGGACCAAAAGTAATGTCATAATCGTTTGAATGCATCATTTATTTCGTCTCTCTTCTATTATATATGTGCAGCAGTTGACTGCTGCTCCATTAACAGCCGATAGGATTCCAGCCGTGAATTATAATCACTTACCGGCGTGACGATCAGGAACTCGTCACACCGATACTGCTCTGCCATATGCTGCAGTCTGTTTCGCACACTTGCAGGCGTGCCGATGATTAGCCGCTGGGATGGGCCTGACGAATCGGGACCAGACGGGGCCGGATCTCCGGATTCTGACGCTGAATTCCCTTGAGGATCCCCGTCATGGATCGTGGCTGCTGTTCTGCCACTGGAATGTGTATCGCCGCCGCTCCCACCAATTTCTGCTTGTCCGATCGCAGCCAAAACTGTGCTTTGATCATGATCGGCCGTTTCCTTACGACCCGTCGGTACGCTGCCCTGCCCTGGTCGGGGTATCTCCGCGGCAAGCTTCTGCGCCTGTTCCTCCGTCGCCGCACATACCACGCTTACCGCCACCATTGTGCGCGGTTCTTGCAGAAAAGCGCTTGGCCGATAAGCTTCCCTGTAAGATTGGAGAACTTCCGCTCCGTCCGTATCGCTCATAAACTGGCCGAATACATAGCCCGTGCTGAATTCAGCCGCATAACCCGCACTTTTCGTATTCGTGCCGAGCATCCACATTACGGGCGGGGTTGCGGGCACCGGCTTCGCAGCCACTGGCACGTCTTCGTAGCGATACCGATCCTCCAGCAGTTCGGTTAATGCCCGAATCCGCTGCGGCAAATCCGCCACGTGACCCAGGAAATTTCCGCTGAGCGCCATGCTCGTATGCGCCGAACCTCCCGGCGCCCGCCCAATCCCGAGATCGATGCGTCCGGGATACAGCGCTGCAAGCATGCGGAAATTCTCCGCAACCTTCAGCGGGCTGTAGTGGGGCAGCAGCACGGCCCCGGAGCCGAGCCGGATGCGCGCGGTCCTAGCGCCGATATGGGATAGCAAAATCTCGGGCGACGCACAGGACAGATGCTCCAGATCATGGTGCTCCGCCGCCCAGTAGCGCCCGTAGCCCCATGCTTCCGCATTCTGAGCCAATATCACCGCTTGCTGCAAGGCTTCTTCGAACGTACTCTCTCCAAAACGCGGAACCAGATCAAGCACGCTCAGCTTCAATTGGTTATTCATGCAATCCCCCTTTCCGTCAGCATTTCAACTTCCTATAGAATAAAATGCATGCTCATTAGCAGGTGGTAGCTGATCCATTATCAACGCAACCACACACCTGCTCGCCGCTGCTAATCCAAATCGTAGATCGAGCCTACCTTGAGGCCATACAGCTCGTTGTAGATTTTCTCGGCAAAAGCGTCCGTCATGCCCGCGATATAATCAATCACCATATGCTCCCATGTCCAGATCGGCTGCGCCCGCTTCTGGTCCGCTTCATAACGCTGAAGCCAGTCGGAAGGAATGATCGCCGTGGAGGCAACTGGATCGAGAAAAGCATCCCACAAGCGCTTGATGATCCATTCGCTGCGCTTCTGCAGGCGCTGCACCCGCAGGTCGCGAATCATGGTCACCCAGGCAAAACTCTTCAGGACACTGACCGTACGCAGCATGTCCTCGTCTTCCACGCCGTCTTTGACAAACGTCACCTTTTTCCAATCCCCGTTCGTAATTACGCCCAAGCTGCCTACAAACAGGCTGACCCAGTAGGCCTTGACCTCCCGCCGGGTACGGGAATAGTCATTCTCGCAGGTCGGCATTTTCTCGTTCCAAATTTTCAGAAACTCATCCAGCACCAAATCCACTTTCGGTTGGATCTGCTCCTTGGTCCATCCCATCCATACCTCGTCTTCCAGCGTCATGATCTTCTGCACGATCAGTTTGTTCAAGTGACTGTCCCGCAAAAAGTGTTCATGCACCTCGATCTTCCCTGCTTTGATGCCATCTTCCAGATCATGCGCGGAATAGGCGATGTCATCGCAAAGATCCATCAGCTGCGCTTCGAGCGTTCGATGCGTGCCGGGAATTTGCCACTCCTTCCGGATATGGGAAATGTATTCCCATTCATGCCGGTACATCCCCTTGTGATTATCCAACCCGGAGAACGGATATTTATTGATGCCAAGCAGCACCGCATCGGACAGATTGAGTCCGTTGACGTTCTCTCTTTTCTCCAAAAACATGATCAGCCGAAAATTGTGCGCATTCCCTTCAAAATGCTCATACTTGCGCCGCATCGCCTGCTGTACCTCAGCTGCCTGCTCCGGCGTCGGCGTTCCCGGCTGACTTGTCAGCTCCTTCTCGGTTCTCCGGTCGATATGCTTCTCCAAAATGCCCTGAAGCACCTCTTCGCCCTTGTGACCGAATGGAGGATGCCCAAAATCATGCGCGATCGCCGCGCATTCCACCACCTCGGGGTCTATCATCAGCCCGGCGTTCTCCGCCTGTTCCGGCATCACTTCAGGGTAATTGCGGGTCAGGCTTCGCGCCGCTTCACGCGCAATCTGCGCAACCTCAAGCGAATGCGTTAAGCGCGTCCGGTAATAATCGCCGGTGCCGGCACCGAATACCTGTGATTTTCCTTGCAGTCGGCGGAACGTCGGTGAATGGATCAGGCGCGAATAATCCCGCTCGTAAACCGCGCGCGAAGCATCCGACTTCGTTTGCTCCGGATATTGGCGATGCTCTCTAAGCTCCTTCAGTGTCATTTATCCCACTCCTGTTTTATCTGTATAGGGTCGATTCGAAATCGTTCGTTCTTTAGATTATATGCCATCCGGCAGCTGAAAGAAAAATATGATTTCCAAGTAAACCCGTTCCTCCTTGTATACCCGAATTGTCACATTGGCTATCCGCTAAGCACGATATTCCCGTCAGGGTGATGGATGGAGCAAAACATTAACAAGATGATTTGCAATCTCCACTACGCTATTTCGCACCCTCAGGAGGCAGAAGCATCAATAATTCCTCCATTATGCAAAAACGCCAAGCACTTATAGGATTAACACAAGACCTGTGCGCACATTCTTGCTACGTTGGTAGGTAAGCGCTGTCATTCCTGTCTTGAAGCGCGCAACGGAAAGGAGGGAAATGATATTTCATAAGGGTTGCACCATTATACGGGAGGGATTGCTGTGAAACGAAGGCATGCTTTTTCGAAAAAAATAACGATTTGCCTACTCAGTGCAGCCATGCTGTTTGCTCCTCTGTTTGAAGGACACGGATTGGCTGCCGGAGAGAGCCAATACTCGGCTTCCACATCGGCAAGCAGCTACGACTCTCGCTGTGCTTGCGATGCTACGAAAGCGGTGGACGGCAGTCTTAGCACACGCTGGTCCGGCGAAGGCGACGGCACTTGGCTGAGGCTGGATCTAGGATCTGTCAAACCGGTTTCGCTGGTCAAGATCGCGTTTTACAACGGAGACTCGCGTACATTCACCTTCGATATTCAAACCTCATCTGATGGCTCCAACTGGCTTCAAGCACGGAACGCTGTCACTAGCGCTCAAAACAACCAGCTGCAATCCTTCTCCCTCCCCGTCGCGGAAGCCCGGTATGTACGCATTGTGGGCTACGGCAACACTTCCAACCAATGGAACAGTTATACGGAGGTCGAAATATGGGGAGGCACTGCGGATGGAGGAGGCGGAACCCTTGACCCGGCTAAACCCCCTTCGGGCAACTTTGACCTAACCAAGTGGAAAATCACCCTGCCTGACGCGTCCGAGATTCCGGCCGGCGCACTCGCCAGCGGGTATGAGCATCCGGATTGGTTCTATACCGATCCCGTCACCGGCGGCATGGTATTTACATCGCCTAATATCGGTGAGACCACCACGAACAGCACCTACACCCGCTCCGAGCTTCGTGAAATGCTGAATCCGTCGACGAACAGCGCCTCCTCATGGGCCAATAATTGGGTAACCTCTACCTCCTCCCCATCCATAAAATCCCAGGCAGGCGGCGTGGACGGAATGATGAATGCTACCTTACGCGTGGATCATGTCTCCGTCAGTGGGAACGAAGCCGATAAAATCGGCCGCGTCGTGGTCGGGCAAATCCATGGCCCAAGCACCGAACCGATACGGCTCTATTACCACAAGCGTCCTTCGGACAGCAAGGGTGCCGTTTATTTTGGAACCGATGACCTGGACAACAACAACACCTGGGTGAACATTCTCGGCGGACCGAACCAGCTAAATCCTGCAAACGGCATTGCCCTTGGCCAGAAATGGAGCTATGAAATCAAGGTGACCGGGCTTCTTATGACAGTGAAAATAACCCCTGAGGGCGGATCGGCCACCACCGTGACGCATACCCTCCCTAGCGGTTATAACGATAAGTATCTGTACTTCAAAGCCGGCGTCTACAACCAAAACAAATCGGATACCACCTCGGGTCAATCCGATCATGTCAAAGCCACCTTCTTCTCCCTTACCCACATGCACCCCTAACATCCACTAGCTTAATCCCATCCCGGAGCAGTCAAACGGATGCTTCCGGTTTTTTTAAAACACGCTTCAATCACAAATTGAAAAGCGAGGGATGAAATGTTGAAAAAGCAACTTAACCGGATCTCATGCCTGATCCTCTGCCTTCTAATCGTAATGACCGTCATGGTTTCACCAGTGCAGCTTATGGCCGTATCGGCACAACCTGCGGCAGGGGTTGATCTTGCGGATGAATCTTTTGCATCGAATTCCGATCCCCTACCGGAACCAGAAGGGCCGGATATTCTCTTCTTCTCCGATAATTTTGATTCGGAGCGCTACGGAACCGCGGGTGGTGTCGTCGTTCCCCTGCCCTGGGTTCAGACCGGAGAAGGCGGAAGCAAAGCCAAAACCTCCGTATCCAGCAGCGCGCCGTCCACGCCAAACCTTATGAAGATCGATGTAACCGACTCGGTCTATCTGCCTGTCAATACGACGGGGTATGGCAACATTAAGCTGAGCTATTATACGAGAGCCTCATCCTATGTCAGCGGAAGTATTGTGGCCGAGTGGTCCGGTGACGGCGGAGCGACCTGGAGCACGCTGGAGGAGTTTAAACTGGCCCCGGGAACGCCCGAAGCGCCGCGCAGCGAATCCAACACGCTGAAGACTTGGACGCTGCCGCCGGAAGCAAGCAGCAATCCAAACGTGCGAATCCAGTTCCGGGTAGGTGATCCGATGAACGCGAATATGTACATCGACAGCGTCTCGCTGTCGGGCCAGGCCATACCAGGCATTCCGCCTGCGGTCGATCCCGTGCCTGAACCCCCGCCGACCGAAACCGGCCCATACCCTGCTCCAGAAGGTGTAACCCTCTATGAGGACGTTTTGATCGGCAAAGCCGGCGACCGGGACCTCTATACGTCCATCGCCGTTCCGAGTACGCCACCAGCCGAGCCTATGCCGGTCATGATTTACATTCACGGCGGAGGCTGGAATAAAGGCGACCGTAAAAACGCCCTGGGAAGCATCTGCAACTATGTCCTTAAACGCGGGTACATCGGCGTATCCTTAAGCTACCGTCTAACCCCAGAAGCGCCTTACCCGGCCCAAATTCAAGACGTGAAGCTGGCTATCCGGTATTTGCGCGCGCATGCCGAGCAGTACCACATAGATCCGAGTCGTATCGGCGTTTGGGGAACTTCGGCGGGAGGGCATCTCGCTTCCCTGCTGGGAACGACCGGAGACCTGACCATGGAGGATACGGTTACGCTGGATACCGGAGATACGGTTCATCTGCCCGATATCGAAGGCGCAGGAGGCTGGCCGGAATACTCCACCAAGGTGCAGGCCGTAGTGGATTGGTACGGACCGGCCGATTTCACGACCGATTTTGCCGACCGCTACAGCTCGGTCACAAAGCTGCTCGGCGGGCATAACGCCTTATCCGTCCCGATTGAGGCACGGCTTGCCATGCCCGGAACGTACGCCTCTTCCGTTGATCCGCCGTTCTGGATTCGGCATGGTGACGCGGACGCCACCATCCCATATACCGACAGCGTGACCTTCGCCGATCAGTTGACCGATGCCGGAGTGCCGGTCGTGGATTTTGAGATCGTGCCCGGCCAGGGCCACGGTTTTACCGGAGAAGCCAAGGCAATCGCGGATGCCGAAGCTTGGGCCTTTATGGAGCAGCACGTAAAGAATCTGGAGGTAACGACGCCAATCCTCTACAAGGACGGCTACACGCCGCCTGATCCGACGGATCCTACAGATCCGACGGATCCTACAGATCCAACCAATCCAACGGACCCGACCGATCCTACAGATCCCTCTCCGGGCGTTCACGTTGAGGTTGGCCGTTTGGGCCCTACAGACGATGCCCTGATCGACAGCTCCAAACCTGATACCAATATCAACTCGGCTACAGGCACAAGTTTCGGACTTCTCAGCATTTCATCCGGTACAACCAACAAAAAAGTTGTCTATTTCAAATTCGATGCTTCCACCCTGAGCGATCCGGAATACCGCTACGAATTTCAGGTCGCTGCAAAAAAAGGCACCAGCAACACGGATCTAGAACTCTCCCTTTATGGAATCGAGGACACGGCTTGGAGCGAAAACGATCTTACCTGGAACAATGCGCCCGTGAACAGCCTCGATCCGACCGCTTATGTTGGATCGTTTACGGTAAAGGCCGAGAATAGCGGGCGTCCGGAGGTGTACAGCGTCGATGTGACGGACTATGTCCGCAGTCGTCTTGCGAATGGCAGCGTATCTTTTCTCCTTGCGGATGCGGCCCATACCGGTGTCAGCGTCAATATCTATACCAAGGAAGCCAACGGCTCCAGCAATCCAAGGCCTGTGTTGGTCGTAAGCGAGTTGGTGGATTCCAGTCAGGATACGACGCCGCCGTCCTGGCCGGACGGAAGCCGTCTGTCCGTCAGCAGTATCGGCGAAGATTATGTGCACCTGGCATGGCCTTCGGCGGAAGACAACAAGTTGGTTGCGAAGTATAACGTTTATCAAAACGATGTCAAAGTAACGGAGTTGGGCTCCGACATCACCCGCTATGAAACGGAAGGACTGTCTCCGCACACGGAGTACAGCTATAAGGTCGAGGCCGTGGATGCCGCCGGAAACGTCAGTCCGGTTCCGCTAACGTCATCAGTTACGACGCTTAGTGCTCCCTTAGCGCCTTGGCCTGTGGCCTCCGTCACGGCAAGCGGCAGCGACGGCAACATCGAGGATAATACCCTGGACCAGAATTTGTACACCCGCTGGTCTGCCGCCGGCGACGGTCCGTGGATCATGTACGATCTCGGCGAGGCCCGGGACATCGGTTACCTGGGCATTGCCTTCTATAAAGGGGACGTTCGCGCTACGGAGATCGATATCGAAATCTCAGATGACGGCGTGACCTGGTCTCCCCTTTTCAACGGTTCGAGCAGCGGAACCACCACCGCGATGCAGCCTTTTAACGTTCCGGACACGAGTGCACGTTACGTGAAGCTGACCGGGCGCGGAAATTCGGACGGCAGTGCCTATACGAGCCTGACGGAGGTCCATATCTATCCGCCTTTCGCTAACGGGGATACGCCCGTGGCGATCATTCCGGATTTTGTGCCGCAGCCGCCGGAGGGTACCGTTCCTTTTACCGCTCCAGGGATGAAAAATGCGGACGGCAGCGACCATCCGGTGCATCAGGCTTTTGTTGCTACCGGAAGGACGTTGAACGTGGTGGACTACGGGGCTGATCCGTCGGATAACGGTTCGGACGATCGACCGGCAATTCAACGAGCGATAGATGAAGCACTCCCGGGAGACGAGGTGTTTTTCCCGAACGGCGTGTACAACTTAAACAGTACTCCCGATGATCTGACCAATCTGATACTGAAATCGGAGGTCAATTTACGGGGGGAAAGCCAGAACGGCGCGATCCTCAAGACCTCGCTGAACAAGGTCCGGAACAGCACGATGCTGAGATCCGCCAAACAGCATGATCTGACCATCTCCAACCTGACGCTGACTTCCGCTTGGGAAGGTCAATATACGACCGATCACAGAATCAACAACCCGGATGCCGGCGGTCCGGACATGATGATCATTGCCGCTAATTATGGCGAGACGCCATCGTACAACATCACGATCGACGGCGTAACGATCGAAAAATTCAGCCGCATGGGCGTCCGCATCGAGAACAGCCATGATATCGTTGTCCGAAACACCACGTTCCGAAATGCTACGGACCTTGGACCGGGCGGTGCCGGGTACGGCGTATCCATTCAGGGCGTGCCGAAGGTCGACCGCAATGGGTTTGCTAATGATACCAGGTGGAATCTGGTCGAGGACTCTTCCTTCGAGGGGCCTTATCTGCGTCACGGCGCGCTCATACAGTATGTGGCCCATAACAACGTGATCCGGCGCAATGAATTCAACCAAGTCCGGTTAGATGCGATTGATCTGCATGGGGAACTGGAGTATTTTAACGAGATTCACAATAACCTGATCACCGACATGCCGTATGGCGGCGGCATCGGCATCGGAAATACCGGGGGAACCGCACCGACCAATCACAGCAAATCCGGCCCGCAAAACTATATCCACGACAACACGATCCGCAATGCGCGGGAAGGCATCGTCGTATCGATGGGATCGCCGGATACCATTATTGAGAACAACCGGATCGAGAATACCGTCGACATTCCGGACGCCTCCGGTATCAACATTTTGAACGGGCCGGGCACAATCATCAAGGGCAACACAATCCGCCAGAACACCGCCGAGCATTATTGGGGCATCCTGCTTGAGCACGACAACGGGGACACCAACGCGGGCGGCATCGGAGCCGGAGACCCGGAGAACGTGCAGATTCTGAACAACACCATCACCGGGAACAGCAACGGGATTCAGCTTAAGGCAGGTAAGAATATCAAGCTAAGCGGCAATACGCTGGATAACATAGGCGAGAACTTTACGGCGGCTCCTGACGTCACGTATATCGATCTCACCGTGGGTTTGGAGTACAGCACGACAGCCACGACGAATGGAGATGTTATTGCAGCCTTAGTCTCGAATAGTCCAATTACCGTCATCAATAACGGTGGATCTCCAACTTACAAATTTACCGAGAATGGTTCATTTACCTTCGAATATGTGGATGAGGACGGCAACGAAGACACCATAACAGCCACCGTATCAAACATCGATAAAATCGCCCCGGTGCTTACGGTTACGCTCTCGCCTTCCGTACTAAAG
The DNA here is from genome assembly GCF_049893405.1 of Paenibacillus sp. Dod16. NCBI lineage: Bacteria > Bacillati > Bacillota > Bacilli > Caryophanales > Paenibacillaceae > Paenibacillus > Paenibacillus sp. Dod16. Next base: position 27,728 of record NZ_JBNDYG010000006.1, on the reverse strand, counting down.
GCGCCGAACCACAAAATGGTCGATATTCGCGCTGACCTCGAATCTAGCGATGTAGGCTCTGGCGTTGCATCAGTCGTGCTTACCTCTATTACCGTGGAGAGTGCGGGCGGCAAGGGGCATAGCTGGGATATACAGGAGAATTTGGACGGGAGAGATAAGGAAACCGGTAAAAGTGAAAGCAAAAACAATCGAGGCGATGGTGGCGACCGGGGACCGGATATACAAGATGCCGAGTTCGGTACCTATGATACCCATTTCCGGCTGCGGTCAGAGAAATCGGAGCGTGGCCAAAGCCGAATCTACACCGTGACTTATACTGTGACGGACCAAGCGGGGAATCAAGCGCAGGCGATGGGGACGGTGAGGGTGAAGTGAGCTAAGTTGTATGTTAAGGAACTCACGAGGAGGAGCATGTTATTCTACGTTTACGTAGTGAATTATTATTAAGGTGAATGCACGGACAGGAATTCATCGAACAATCAAGCATGACATTCGTCGGAAGGGTAAGGAATGTTCGAATTCACTAATATCAAACGATTCCGGGAAATGAATAACCGAATCTGCTAGTAAAACACTAACTGATATATATCTACCCATACAACAAAAGCTGCCCATACCGTCTTATTACGGTTGGGCAGCTTTATTGTTCAAAATAACGCTTCATTATATAGATGTGACCTGAGAGAGCAGTTTGCACGTTATATTCTCGATTCACTTACTCGGTCTATCGAAAAACCCCAAACGGTGCAGCACGGTCATGATTCGATAAAAATCAAAACTGCCCTCAGGATCATGCAATACTTCTGCCTGCTGTGCAGCTTGTACTGCCGGTTCTGCCCAAGCTGGAACTTTAGCTGGTTTCTCCGTCTCTACGGCCTTGAGCCTTGTGTTCAACTGCTTCATGGCATTGCTCTGCTCCTCTAACAATTTCATAGCAGAAGCATATTGCTTGCTAAGCTGCTGCATCTGCTCTTGTGTTTTTTGCAGCTCGGCCGTCAATTGTTCAATTTTCATGCGTTCCTCCTCCTCTGGATTAAGCAAATCATATTGATGGAGCAAATTCTGCTCCATTAAGGCGATGAGTTTTTTCGGATAATTGGGGTCTGTGGCATAGCCCCCTCTCCAAATCTCCGTCGCCGCCGTTTTATAATCCGCCCACAATACGCCATGGTAACGCTGTGGCTTATCTCGCGTGCCGTTTAGGATCAGTCGGGTATGATCGGCAACCGATTCACTCCAGCTGTTATACTTACGAAACTGGGCATTGGTCGTATAGGGTGTCTGCCCCCGGTATTCGGTTGTCTGCATGGTGACGCTTCCCGCCGGACCGGTTCCTTTGATGCCAAACAGATTGTTCGCTTTTTGCGTTAAACCGCTCATTCCCCAATTGGATTCCAAAATTGCCTGAGCGAGCGTAAGCGAAGCAGGCACCCCGTACTGGCGCATATCCTGGGTGGCTATAGGTGCCAGCTTGGCTATAAATTCAGAGGGTTTCATCCTTTTTTTCCTCCTTTCGTGCGGTTGGCTTATCCCCTTCTTCGGATTTGATCTGGAATACCTGTACCACATTACGCAGGGACTGGGGGATCGGTACCCCCATTCTTCCCACGTTCTCAATAATAGACAGCAGCTCATTCGCGAGATAGAAGAAGATCACCGTATTCTGAAAATAATTCATCTCTCCCAGCACCCGGTCCACCAGATGCATCAGGGCGATGATGAGAAAAATGGTCATTTTGCGTGCAATTCCAGTATAACCAATACGGCTGCGCAGCTCGCCGTTCATCCAGGCCGCGCCCCATCCGGTCAACCAATCGATCACCACGAACCACAACAACAGATGCAGCGGCAGCGACCATCCGCCCCAGACGTACCCTGTCACGGCCCCCGTCCCCGCCACCAGCATCTTAAACAGCTGACCGATGTGCTCATACATAATTGCTCCTCCTTTTATATGGTTTTGAAGGTGTGAAAAAGCCCTCGGGGAGCCGAGGGCTTGGATTGAAGTTATTCATAGTTGCTTTAAGCAAGAGATAAACCTTTTTAGCATGTACATCACTTCGCCTGCGGATCATGCTTACGATCGCTGTTGCCCCCGGATTTTCCTGAGAACTTATGGATAGGGTTAAAATCCGTGGACAAAGGCGACCGCTTCGCTTCTCCAGCATGATTCCGCCTTCTCCGTTGAAGCTTCTTTTCATGTAAGGCCATTCTAAGCAGCGTTTAGTATGCCTCGCCAGTGATGACTTCATATTCATCCGAGGTGATTACGCCAAACGCAACATACTGCCTCAATTGAGACTTCTGTGCCCATTTCTTTTCATAGTAGTACTTCAATCGTTCAAAATCGTTCTCGAACATCGTCTACCGCTCCTTTCGATCAGCTATTTTCTAATGACAACAACCGCAATTCAAGCCCTACAATTTGAGCGCCCTGCGCCTCATTTTGCTGACGCAACTCTATAACCTCGAGTTCCCGTGCAACCATCTCAGTGCCTATGCGATCGACTTCAGTGGGTTCTTCAGGTTGAGGTTTGGTTAGCTCCTCGATTTCTTCTGGGGTTAGACCTTCGATCCAAAGAGCTGGTTGAAGCGGTGTCTCCCGAACCGGCATGTCGCCGCGCAGCTCTTTGGGAAGTGCCTGCCAATCTGATAGAGCTTCGTGATAAGAATTCTGAGCAGCGCTTACGGCAGATTCGTATGCATTCCAGGATGCAAGATCAAAACATGGGCGGAACAAGCCGGGAGGCACCGGGATGCCGATGATGTAGCCGGAGATGTTGGATTCAGAATCGTTGGGTGCTTCGCCTTCTGGTTGAGTTACGTTTTCTGTTGTCGTTAGTACATCTAATATTCCATGATGCATGTTGGAATAAAAAGGGACGACACCAGAAAAGGTATCGTCCACTAACGTGTCCTCTAAATAGAGGCCGTCTATATTTACTATGGGTGCTGCTTTCATGTGATACCTCCTTTATTGTTCGGCTGGAAATGAAATCCCATCAAGATTTATATTGATATTCCCGCCAGTTTCTATGTTTACATAGCCATCTGGATTAATAGCAACATACCTTGAATTATATGAAGCATCATTAACTGTGGTATACATTGTTTTGATTGGTCTGAATCCTGCAGGTAAAATGAAAATGGAATGTTTCGTTGTATATCCGACTGCCCCATCTGAAACTCGACCGGAAATATAAATTATTCCGTTTTGTTTTTTATATCTAACAGGAAGTTCCAAATTATAGCGCTTCCAGCCATTTAATAATGTTGGTGTAATCCATCCCGGTATGTCTTTATCTGCCTTCTTATTCATCAGCACTGATACAACGGTTGCGTTTTGATGAACGGCGTCTGTCAACTCTTGGAGTATCGACTTTTCGTTCACCGCATACGATCCGGGGAAGGGAACGAAAGGCGACTTGTCTAGCATCAGGTAAGTGACGGAATAGGCGGCTGTTATATCGTGACTGTCATATTTTACCCGCCGCTCGCTTCCGTAAGCTACATTACTTCTATACTCCCACTGATCGCGGTATCCGTTTTTATAAACGTTCAGAAACCTTTCTACTTTGTGATTCAGAATCGAACCCGGCAAGTTGATATCGTTTATCACATGTGCATCACCAGTCCGTTGAGGAACCACACTTTCACGAATCACAATTCCCGACCCTACCTCGATCTGATTGTCGCCCTCATTAAACGTCAGCATACCTTCGGATACGATAGGTTCGATTGTTGGCGTTGCGAGTTGGTATATTAGTTTGTATGGCGTCCATTGTGTGTATCTGGAATATGATAACGTTGTTGTTGATGCCGTCGGAAGGGTACTTGTGTAATGTGTGGCATATGTTAAGCTACCCGATGAATACATTGAGTCTAAAGGGCACCATGCCTTGCTTCCCGTACCGTTATATGGCTGGCTCACATCAGCCTGTCCGCCAAAGTACATTTTCCAGCCCATGAAATATGCCTTAATCTCGTCAGTTGTCGGCGTATAGTTGTCACCCCATCCAGTGTCTGCGTTGGAAAAGGAAATATAACAACGCTTTGCGTTTCCTGAATCAATAGCACCAATGTCAGGGCCGTCGGTGATCTGAATCGATTGGAGTATTTTGCCGTCATGTTTTACGATTATTTCAGAATACGGTCCAGCTGTTTTACTAGGTAAATCAAAGTAAGTCTGTTTCCATCCAGCCCCCACTCCACTGACTCCGACATAATTAAAGTTGTCGGTTAAAGTAGCTTTCCCCCACTTCGTCAGCTTGAAATACTTCCAGTCCTTCTCGAACACTTCGTCAGCATTCGTACCTGTCGACGGATCGGCGAATAAGTCCGTTTGCAGCGCGAGCATGGAATCATTGCGTGGTTTGAACCGTTTAAATTCGGTGCCTATCGTAAGCATAGGATTTTTAAAGGTATAGGTCCCTGCACCTTTTGGCCCGGAAGACATTAAGATATGCAAATATGCCGCATTATTTGCGGTTACGATAGAGGCACGCTGAGCATTTAGAAATCCGCCGTTATTGTTGATAAGGACTTTATCTTTGTCCATATCCTGTAAGGCTATGAGCCCGTCATTTTCTACCGTTAATGTATACTCTGTGTTAGGTACACACGGAATCCAATATTGAAATCCAACATTGACACCTGCAGCATTAACTCTACCTTCATAAGGAGATTCAACATACGGGAAACCAGCCAGAGGACCTGCAAAAGACGCTTCATAAAACGGCGGTAACAGATTCTCCCCGTGTCGGATCGCATACGGACTTCGTACAGGTTGGACGCTATCGACGTATGGATATTTGGCGGCTACTTGAGCAGCTGTCATTGCTCCGAGTTTATTATACTCTGATTGTGTAATTTCATAGATCCGGAATCCGTCAAAGTAGGATACGTCCCCCACTGATCCTCTAATGAGTCCATGTAATACGAGATTACCTGTCCCCTCAATATCAGACGGTTTTATTCCCAAAAAGGAAGGGGTAAACTTTTCTGTATCCGTGACTGGCGTTCCATCAACGTTGATTTTTCCAGAGATTTCCAAAACCAATCTTGATTCTGCTCCCATTGCCGATTTTACATCTACGACGGCAACATAATATTTAGATCTGTCTATAAGATGGGCTATTTGTCGGTAGCCAGTCCCCTGACCGTTTCCTCCACTTATAACTGTTACTTTCAGACTGTTAGAACCGTAGACTTTGTTGCTTACGTCAATGGATATAGTCGACGTGTTATGCGTCCATCCGCTGATACTCTCACAATCTCCATCCCGCCCCAACAAATTCACCAACGTCCGCCCTTTAATCCCACTCAACTTAAAAGGCGCGCTCCGCTCCACGTTCACGATCTGAAGCCCCGGTTGCAGCACAACTTCCCTTCGCTTCTCCGTGTCCAGACGCTTTTCCAATGCGTCGATGGCCTCGCTGGTTTCACCCGCGAACCGATCTACAGCATCCGCGTTCTGATCAATATATTTCTCCAGATCAAAGTATGTCGTAGACGGCGAGGTTCGATCAATTTTATTCAATCCGATATTCTGTGTAACCGGATTCGTCATTTAGGCTCCTCCTCCCAATAATCTGTCTTGTGTCGTTGCTGATATTTCCTCAAAGGTCATGCCTTCAACCTCGGCTATGGTAAGATAACGTAGCGCATAATCAACCGCCAGATGCGCAGGCTTAATCTCCTCGATGGCCGATTTTAGATCGCTTAAATTCGGCGGAATGCCTAGCGTATCCACATACTTTACGGTAAAGCCCCATTCTCCTGGCTTGAAGGATACCTCCACAGCTCCCCGATCGTACGCTTCAGCCACGTTTTTCACGAGCGCTCCCGAGAAGGTTCCCGCTCCGCGCAGCTTGGACTCCAGCACCGCCCGCCGCTGCTCGATCGGTTTGTTTCGGTCGGTGGGAATGCCAAGCTCCATCTCCCAGCGCTCCAGGCCCCAGGTGGCTGTACGGACGAAGAACTGGTCTGCGGCAGAATTCAGCGCTTGGTAGAGCGCGTCCAACTCGCTTCCCTTAGCATCCATGTCGGATTGCATAACGCGGGAGGTCTCGTAATAGGCCGGAAGATAAGAAAACAGCTCGCGACCGCGCAAGCTGTTCATTCGGGCATTATTCACTTACGCTCACCGTCCCGAGCACCGCTACCTGACCGGAGCCAATTTCGATATTTTGCTGCTCGGTGTGGCCGTTAATCGTCAAATCCGAGTAGTCGACGATAATTGGAATATCCAGCAATACGGCGGCAATCCGCGTATACCTCACCAAAGGGTCTTTCCGGTTAAAAGCGATCTGCTGTAAATACGTCCGGACACCGTCCTCGATCAGCTTCCGGATTTCTTCCATCGTCGAAGGCTGCTCCTGCGTACGCTGCACTTTGACGGAGATATCAATCGCCACTTCCGCGGCAGGCATCACCGTGATAACCGGACCGGCCGGGGCAACCCCTTCGCCCTGTCCATCCTGGGACGGGTCAATGTACTGCTGAACGGCATTCACGATATCCTGGCTTGCCGCACGCTTGTCCGTATCTATGAGATACAGTCCAACGGTACCGGGTCCTTTCCACAACGGCGCCACTTCCACGCCGCCAACGCCGGCAATCTCATTGGCCCACTGCATGTACTGCGCTTTGTTGCCGCTCGTTCCCTGACTTCGGACTTTCGCGTAAAAACGCTCCAGGAGCGACTGATCGCTTTCGGTATCCGTCCCGCTCCGGGTCGGTTCCGGGTTCGTAACCGATGTTACGCCGCTGACCGACGTCATCATGAGCTGAATGACGCCTGCAGGAACATTGCCGCTACTGCCCGGCATGACGGCTCGAATCGGCGCCGTGCCGGTACCCAAGTCACTCAGCGTAACGCCTGATGTGGTCACATACTCCACTGAGGATTCCCCGGAGCCCTCATCGGCTGGTGTAGCGACATAGGTTCCGGCAGGCACTGTCGTCCCCGGCTTCCCCGTAAACAGAACGCTACCGGATGAAGCGACCGCTTCCCTCCGGGTAATGCCATGCTCTGCCGTCCTCAGCTCGAGTTCGGCGGAACGGATATCCGGATGATCGCTTGCCACGGTGCTTGCAAAGCCTCGACGCAGCAGCTCCTGTGCCCACAAAGCTGCTTCGGACAGCATAAACGCGACCGGCGCCTGCGCATCCCAAATAAAAGAGCCCTCCGACTTGTCGACGTCCGAAGGCACTTTGTTCAGCATGCGGTTCATAATGTTTTCTTCCGTCTGATCCAACAAATACAACGGCAAATCTGCCATCAGATCACCACGCTTTCTATAATTTCCGTCTCATCCCGGACACTCGTAATGCGGCAGCTGAAACGGCAAGCTTCTCCTTCCCAGGCAAAAAGGAACTGATCCACGCTCTCCGTCCGAGCGTCCGCGAGCAGTGTCTCGGTCACCATGCGCTGAATCTCGCTCTCTTGCAGAGATCGGTCATAGCCCTTGCCGACCAGTTCTTCCAACTCGCTGCCGTAATCTCGCGTATAGATCAAATGGCGGTAACGCGGCGTACGGATCGCTTTTTCGCACCAGATGACCCAGGCTTCCTTCTCGTCCGCAACCGGAATCTTCCGGGTCGGGGACATTACGAACTCGCCGGCTTCAAAATCATACCGCCAGCTCCGCCCAAAAACAGCCCCGTCCCCTTCCAGTACCTCCGGGTCGGTCGTATCCGTCCAGATCATGTCATCGCCTTCCGGGAATAAATTAGCCACCACTGCTCACCACCTTACACACGACCACCACGTCATTGCCGCTGTTGACCCGAACGGCGAGCACGCGGTCCCCCGGTTTCAAGCCTTTTCTCAATTCAAAAAGGGTATCTTCAACTTCGTTCTCTTCGGCATCAAATGTCATATCCTGCTGTTGGCCCCCCAAAGTCACGGTGCCCTTAGCCGTATAACGGGGCAGGGAGAGCATTCCCGGCAGCTCCGCTACCATATAGTCCTGAAGCTCATGCCTGAAATCATCCAGCTTGAGTCCCGTCGAAGTTATCGTGCCAAGCACGGCCCCTACGCCGCCCATGGCTTGACGGGTTTGCTTGTTCATTGAGGCGTATAAGGAGGACGCCAATTGTCCATAGGGGTCTTTATTCAAGGTAAAACCTCCTTTTTACATCGTCATAACTCCCCAGCTCCAGCATCATGCTTCCGGGACTACCCAGCTCCCGGCTGACGGAAATCACGAGCAGCTTCATCGAGCCCAGCATGACCGCATCTCCGGCGCGGATTGTATTGATATCGGGGGCATTGAGGGAGATGGTCTCCCGAATCCCCCTCAGTTTGCTCCGGGCCAGCTGGCGAGCTGCCGCAGGCGACTTCACCTCATCATCCTGAATAATAGCCTGGAGTTGTCCGTATTTGGCGATATCCTTCTCCTCGATGGCCATCACCTTGGAAGGAACCTCTTTTCCGGTCTCGCTTGCGGCTGTCGCCAGCACCTTGACCTTAGTTGCCGCACCCTCCAACGTCCGCGATTGTGTAGTATCCGTGATAGCCTCCAGGATGTATACCTCTTTGTTCGTTCCTAACTCATACAGCTCAAGCCCTGAAGCAATCATCCGCGGATGATACAGCTTGCCGCCGGCTTTGGCCGTCTCCCGCAGATCAGCGAACATGCTCGCGTAGATCGACTGGGTCCGGTAAACGGAACGCCCCAGCTGCTTCTCGGTATCGGGCAAAACCGCAATTTTCAGGTTCCAGTCCGCCGCGTACTTTTTGAAGCGCTGGGTAGCCGTCTGCTTTGCCGGGAACAGATATTCATCCTCCGATTTGTCCAGATATACCGTCCGATCGTACAATGTAAGGGTCATCCGCTTCACCCCGTTATTCGAGGTTTCCACTTCCCACACGACAGCCGGGTGCAGCAGGGGGACATAATCCTTTTTACCATAAGGTATCCCGCTGATCCGGATCGCCATTCCCGGCGAGATTGGCGGCATATCCGGCGTTACGACCAGATTGACCGTTCCCTGATAAGCGACTTGCTCAAGCGAATCCCGTAGACTGATCGCTTCCACCAAAGGAGATAAATCGTATTGATCCTGCAAAATCACCTTGTAACTCATGACAGCACCAGCTTTTGGCCAGGCTTGATGGCGTTCGGATCTTTACCGATCATTTTCTGATTCAGCTTGTAGATCTGGTTCCATTTCGAGCTGTCCCCGAGCTCCAGCTTGGCGATTTTGGAGAGTGAGTCCCCTGACTTCACGATGTACGTCTTGTTCTTCTCCTTCATGTCGGCCCGGGGCTTTTTATTCGTTCCAGATGCCCCGCTGCTGCCAACCGTTTTGGCCACCTTCATGTCGCTCCATGTCCGAAGCGTGATGTCAAAATACACATCCCCGATCTCCCCGCCTCGGAACGTGGACTGATGGGAGGCGATGTACACCGGTACGTTCACTGCCGTCTCGGTAATGACGAATTGCAGGGGCGTTTTATACGTCAAAAACTCGTTAAGTTTATTCATCGCGGTTTGCGGTTTAATATGATCCTTCTCTTCTCCTTTGCAATAAGCTGCATCATACTCTTGTGGGAAAAATGAAGAGAACGATATCTCCTTGATCCGATTGCCTTGCGGAAAATCAAATTCCCCATAGTTGAGAATCGTAGCCGTTTCCAGTCCCTTTTGGCGTGAAATGGTCACCTCTTCGGGATTCACTGGAAATAGGAACGTCATGCCTTTTCCGTTCTTCAAAAGAAACTCCACCTTGGCCCCCTCCTTTCTATATGGATGCCTTCGGACCGACTTCATGCCTGCTGTTAACCATCATCTTCAATAGGCCATCGGAGTCGGTTTCCGGTTCTGCGCCGCTTTGCTGAATTCGGCTCTCAGCCGCTGCCCGATCAGAAGAATCAATCCTTCCACATCGATCGGGTGTTCCTCATGCACCGTTACCTGCACCGCGCCTGGAGGAAGATTGTAATTCACGGTTGTCTCCGTTTTAAAGTCCATCAGCAAGCCGGATATCGTGCTCATCTGCTCCGGACTGATCTGAACAGATTGCGGGGAGGTTGGCTTCCCTGCAAAAGCTTGGTTTTGCGCTGCACTCGCGGGTGGACCAAAAGATCCACTGCTTGAAGAATGGCTAGGTGGCACATACGGGCCGTATGTCGGGTTCAATGCTGGATTCGGCAGCAGAGGCTTGCTGAAATCATTCGGCGCTGGTTTCGGAATGATGGGAGCCGGAAGGGCAGCCGCACTAGAGGGTGGTCCCTTTGGAACATCCTTCGGTTGAGCAGCTTCCTTGTCTTTTTTCCCGAAGGAAAACGTCTTGGAGAACCATTTCGACACCTTCTCCTTGCCTTCTTTAAACTGTTCGCTGACACCGGTAATGGCACCGCCCACCTTCTCGCCTATAAAGCTTCCTACGGTGCCGCCGAGCGTTGAGCCGATCATCGTGCCTGCAACCGGGATCACGGAGCCGACGATGCCGCCGATCGTGCTTCCGATGCCTCCGCCGACGGCAGAGCCTATAGCTTGGTTTCGTTCTTTCCCAGGCTTGGCTGAGGCAATTGCGGTCGCATCGGCTATATAACTCAATGGGCCGAGGATCCGTTTGCCAAGCCCTTTCATCAAGCCGGAGCCTAGGCCGCTTTTGCCTGCATTTTTCACCGCACTTGCTCCAGCGCTACCGTCAGCTGCCTGTTTTACTGCATCTGATCCTGCACCGGTCTTAACAGCGCTTGCCGCACCTCCGGAAACGATGCCGCTGGCACCGCCGCCACCAAACATCCCCTTGGTCATATCCATGGCACCCTTGAGCAATTCCAGCGGTCCTTTTGCAAGCGTACCAGCGGTTTCTACAAGGTCACCCACTTTATCAGATCTGTTAAGAAATTTGCCCCACTTCGTTACAGGCTTCTCCACTTGTTCAGTCTTGGCGGCAGCAGCCGTATTTTGATTGGCTTTTTTGCCTCTTTGTCCAGGTCGAACGATTCGACCCTTGTTGACCTCGGCGGGCTTATTCTCGACAGGTTTATTCCCAGAGACAGCCTCTTTAGCGCCTTTGAATTTACCTTTCAGTTGCCCCCCGGCTCGCATAGTTGCGCCAGCGGTGGTTACAAATCCTAAAATGCCTATAGCCGTATCCAAACCCGATTTTTTACCGCTCCCACCGCCTCCAAGCTGAAGCGACCCAAGCGCAGCCGTAAGCTTATCCACTGCCTCCGTATTCGCCGTCAACGCATCGGTCAATGGAGAAAAATCAAGCCCGGCCGCCCGCAAATCCACCTGAACGCTCGCCTCGATCTGCTTCTGCACGCTCAGATTTAGATTCGTATCAATCTGCTTCTGCACGTTCAGCTTCACATTTGCCGATGCCTGGATCACTTGGGACTTCACCCGCCGCATTTTGGCGAGCAGGTTGTCCAGCCCCTTCGAGGCGCTGTCCTTCAGCACGATTTCAGGTGCCATGCGGGTACGTCCGATTCGCATGACGCGTCCCTGGATCCGCTCAAAATAACGCTCCATCGCCCGCAGCTCGCGGTTGGCCTTGATCACGTTTTTCGGATCGATGACCAGATTCATACGATAGTTCATGCCTTCAGCCATTTCATTTCACCTCCTGTTCACTTCAAACTCTGACCGGCCATGCCCTCGATCTCCTCCTGGGAGAAAGCGAGCAGCAGCAGGCGCTCGCCTCGCGGGAGCCGCCAAAAATCTCCGGGACGAAGGTGATGCCGGACCCACAGATGATACAGCATCGTCGTCATTCCCCCGGAGCCGATCAGTTTTTTAGATCAGCAATCTCAACTCCGAAGCCGGACAGCTCCAGCACTTTATCGCCAACGGCATCCAGCTCTCCGGCCAGCAGCATGCGGCGAACTGCCTGCTCTCCGCCCGACAGCTTCAAGCGGCTTGTAATCCGCGGATCGCCCCAGCCGCTAAGCGTCAAACCCTTTACCGACAGACTGCTCGTGGCCTCGGAAATTAGCAATGCATTAAATGTCTCCGTATCCACCTTCTCATCCACCGCACCCTTTATCGTACGGCGAACGGTACAGCGCTCGCGGATGCTGTCGACCTTGCTCGAAGTCAAACCCTGCAGCACCATCTTCATATCCAAACGCTTAATGCGTACCGTTTCCTCTGGCAGCTTCTCGGCTGCCTCAAACAGACTGTCCAAAATTTGCTCTTCGCTCATATTCTCGTGCAAGCTCATGCGTAAATCTCCTTTACTCATAAAATAATAGATCTCATCTTCCTATTTGCAGCGGGCGACGCCCGCCCGAATCAGGCATTCCTTACCGGGCGAACCCCCGCTTTAGGCCGCACTTGACCTTGATAACAAGAAACCTCTTAATCCCCCTGAATCGGGTCCAACAGCTCGTACCCCTCGAAGGTAAATGAAGTTTCCTCCTGCACTTCCTCACCGGCTGTCCAGTTGGCCAGCTGGATTTTGTCCGGCATGCAGCGGATCAGGCGAACGCGCTCATGACCATAGGATTCGGGATCATCCAGCTTGGAGATGATATCGAATTTGGTGAAGCCGCGGGAGATCATATCGGAAGTAACCTTGTAACCAGTCATCGTGCCGGTTCCTTTTTTGCTGCCGTTTTTGTGTACCGTCCAGTCGTTGCCGACCAGCTTCAGCTCGCGCTTCTCCAATTCCACGCTGGCTTCCAGCTTGTTGATGTGCGTCTGCCAAACCCCGTCAATATACGCCTGGCCGTATGTCCCCATAATGACTCTTGAAGCATCCAACATGTTAAATTCCTCCTCGATTTCTTTAAGTTTTTTCTTAAAAAAAGCCCTCTTCGGGCAGTCCGTCTCATCTTAAATACGCTTACGCTGATCGGCGTTCTAGTTATTGCACGTAAAATGTACCGAACAGCTGCTCCATCACATCGGTCAGCTTCACGTTCCACTGCAGGAAGACCTGATCCGCCTCCGGCGTGTTCACGGCGGAATCGCCATAGTACGCTGGATCGAGAATGACGTCATAGCCGTCCGGCTCGATGACATTGCTCAGCGACAACGAAGCGAGATATTCCTTTACGGCACCGATCAGCGCCAGACGGCCTTCCTCCGTATTGTTCACCTTGCCGATGTAGGTCTGCTCCGCTGCCAGCTGCAAATCCGCATGGATCGCGTCCATCACGCGGATGGAACGGATTTTTTTCCAGGCATTGTTCTGGCCTTCCGCCGGATTCACCAACGTGTTGATGCCGCGCAGCGCCTTCACCTGACGTCCGTCGTAAAACAGCACGAACACGCCATTACGTACGGCCTGCTCCTGCTCGGAACGCGTCCAGCGGCGGGTCACATCCTCGAATGGAGTTACCGCGTATGTAGCGGATTGGTTCAAGCGTTGACCGGCAATAAGCCCGGCCACATAAGCAGCCGTCTGGGCAGAACTGTAGTTCACGCCGGACAGACGCACGCCCGTACCTACATTGATAATCCCTTCATGGTTCAATGCAAGCGAACGGGCCGCCGCCAGTTTGGCTGCATCCTTGGAGGTATCGTCCGCCGCGCTTCCGCCGATTACGGCCATCACGCCGCGTCCTTCTTGACGAAGACGCTTCACCCAGGCCGCAAAGCTCTGCAGCAGAGCCATATCCGCAGCATAGTCCAGGGCAAGTACGTTGAATTCCTGGCCTTCGACCGCATCCTGCATTTCGATATAATCTGCATTCGTCAGTCCGCCGTTGCCGCTCTTGCCTCCGGACAACACAGCTCCGTTCACATCGGCAGGAACGCCGGCCGCCTCTAGTGCGGTAGCCGTTACCCAGAGATTCTCATCGTCTTCATTGATCTGCGCCGCAATCGACGCTGCTGTCCCGTCCAGGCTTGTATAAGTGCCAAGCAGTTTGGCGCCTTCATAGAGGCGAAGCTCGCGTGCGGCCGGGTCGATCAGCGACGGCTGCACGGTTACGGAGAAGCCGTTGCCACGACTGCCCGGATATTTGGCCTGCAGCTTCAACACGTCAGAAGGCGTAGCTTCCGCATTTTGCAGCGTTACGCTAGCCGCTGCCGCGGTGTTATCTGCCAGGCGATAAGCCAGCAGTTTCTTCGGCCCGCCAAGCAAGGCCAGATAGAGCGTTTCGTAAGCCGTAGCTCCATCCTGGCTATCCCTTGAGTACAGCTCGGAAATCGCGGACTCGCTGCCGATCTCCACGAACTCCCGCACCGGTCCCCAATTGGCTTTAACGGGTACGACAACCGTACCGCGGGATCCGCCTTGGATAGACGACGCGGCGGCCGCCTTGAAATTCATATACAAACCTGGAAGTACCGGTTTATTTGTGCTTTCCCATGTTCCACCTGCCATGATTAGTCCACCTTCGCTTTCATAAATTGTTGGATTCTTTCTTTGACTTCGGTTACCGTGAACAGCTCTCCGTCTGCCCCATACATGGCACCCGCGAGCACTTCCGCCCGAACCTCAAACAGTTCCTTGGCGTGCGTTTCGAGTTCATCTAGCGCATATCGCGGAGCGCTGATACTGCGAGCTTCTGTCTTGAGTGTTTTTTTTCCAGCCATTGTGACCACCTCACTTTAAAATTGGATGAACATTAATGCGTCTGATCAATGCAGCTTCCTCCGGTGAACGCATCTTCCGCTGCGCCAGAGTCAGCTTCAACTGCCCGTCCAGAATGGGATCGGCCTGCATATCGGAGGAAATCTCCGCAACGGATAAATAGCGGCGATTCTGTGAATCCAGCATCAGCTGGACCTGGGTACCAAGCTCCTCCACCAGCCTTGCAGCCGTAAGCTGCTCGTCCGCGGAATCAAGAGCGGCAATATGCCCGGTAAAGGTTTTGCGAATCTCGAACATCGAAGCTCCCGCCATCTTGGTCTCGCAGCCCGTCATCCGCCATAATACGGCGTGATCATCCCGTCCCGCCGGCCATGCCGTATGATAGATGCGCCATGGATCGCCCAGTACTTCTCCTGTCCAGGCTGTCAATGTATGCAGCCACTCGTCGGGTTGTCCGGTGGAACCGGTCCCGGATGCCTGGGGCACATAGACGCCGAATCGCATGATCCGGATCATTTTGCCTGAAACAGAATCGAACTTGTCGGCTTCCGGCACACCCAAATAATGAAGCTTGAATGCATTCCCATCGGCTCCGATCACCCGCTTGCGATGTAGTCCCGGGATTAGAAGTTCCACCCAGCGATCCAACGGAAGCAATTCGGAACGATCCGCATACAGCTTCAACCGCACCACCTGCCGGTATCCTGCCCATGAAGATTTCCAAACGTCCTCTCCCAGCGTCATGACGCCATAAAAAGGCTCGCTAACCCCATCCGGCGGATGTACGTCATATATTCGGCCTTCAAGCTCGGGAACGATATCTAGGATGGCCTGCTTGACCGCCCCTCTCATTCCGCAGATGGCCGGGTGGCTTCCGGTCGGTTATGGGATAGCCAGCTTCTTGCGGCGCTCACATGCTTGCGCAACACGGCCCCCTCCTTTCCTTCATATATAGAGAATCGAAAATGAAGCAATCGAAGCCTAAGGCCGCAGCAAAAAACCGGTCCTTCATAAGGCCGGCTCACATCTACACTGTGTGTGTTCGGTATGCTCTGTTTAACTTCATTTCCGATAATACAATCTTACACCCCTAAATCGGATGCGCTGACGTCTTATGGGACGGATAATGCGGAACTTAAAGTGGAATGTCGGCGGAAAATAGTACGAACTTATGTTCGTATTTATTGCTGTTTTCCCCATTTCATTTTAGGTTCTGCCTCATGGTGCGGTATCTTCATCTTGAAATAGAAAAAACCGGAGGGCCTCATTGAGGGCCTCCGGTTTAGGCTCGGTTTAATTATCCATCTCGGCATTATCAGTTCATTTTACTCTTTGCGGCCTTCTCCAACTCTTGCAGCTTCAGCAGCCCCCTGTCTGCTAAAGCCAGCGCCAGTTTATAGAAGGCCCGGGTGCGTATCTTGGTATACGTATCCTTGCTGACCGGCGGTTCGAGGATATGGTTGTACACCTTATAATCGAATACGTCGTCTTGCTTCATATAACGTTCCCGAATCAAAGTCTGTTCCCTCTCGCCAAGCCGTTCCACGATTGACTCGATGATCTCGCAATACTGCTTCCTGGCCGCAGGCATATCTACATTATATATGGCAACCGATGCCGTTTGGTCCGAGGTGACGTTGGTCGGTCCATGAAATCGTTCCGTGTAGGATGCAGTGAAGCTCGCCTCCCTGACTTCGAATGTAATGGTTTTATAGATACGATATTTCTCGAATATCGCTTCAACAGCACTTTGGGTCTTTCTGCGATCCAATTCCGGTAAAAATGGATTCATTCGAAAAACACTCCCTTTTTGATTGTCATTGTCGAGGTTTGCTTTGCCATTTGGCAGAAGTTAGTCTCACCTCAAGTGTTCGTATTTTGTTCGTATTTTTCATTAATATACCACTATTTGGAGACCCGCGTAAACCTTCAAAAGGGTGAACTATTCACGAGAATTTGGAGCGTACCTTTCATATTCTTGCCTTTTGGCAATAATACTCTCTTTTATTTTACCTGTTGGCAAAGGTGAGGGATGTGTTTATACTATAAGTAGATGTTTCAGATGGACTATGGTGAGGAGTGGCCGGAACGTGGATCACATATTTGGATCATACTTGAAAGAGATGAGGGAGAACAAAGGCTGGAGCATCAATCAGCTGGCCCAAGCCGCCGATATCAGCGGTTCGCAAATCTCCCGGATCGAGAATGGGCTGAGGGGCATCCCCAAGCCGCAAACACTTCGCAAAATGGCAGAGGCACTGGAAGTTCCCTATGAAGAGCTGATGAATAAAGCAGGTTATCTGCAGCAGGATGCTGCCAAGCACGAGAATATCTCGGCACCCGCTTGGGCAACCTCCAGGGATAAACGGGATTTCAAGAAAATGCTTGAGGATGACGGTGAGCTCATGTTTGACGGCGTCCCGCTGAACGAGGAGGACAAACAGCGCATCAAGGACGTTCTGACCGGACTGTTCTGGGAAGCCAAGCAAATGAACAAACGCAAGAAATAAATCTACATGGATAAGGAGATACATACCGATTACAACGATTCAACCAATCCCAATATTGCAGGTGAACCGGCATGGATGATCATTTACAACCCTTAATCCGTCAGCTGATCAAAAAACATCATACCAACTGCCCTTTTGAAATTGCGACTTCCTTGGGCATACATATTCGATTCGCCGATTTAGGCCAAACGACCAAAGGGCTGTATTTCCGTAAGCTGAGGCGGAGATTCATCGTCATCCACAATCAGCTGCCGTCGCCATGGCAGCGCTTCGTATGCGCGCATGAGCTCGGGCATGACCGGCTCCATAAGGGTATCAACCGCTTTTTTCTGGAGGAGCATTCCTATTTCAGTCCGGGCAAACTGGAGCGGCAAGCGAACCGTTTTGCCATTGCCCTATTGACGGCGGGTTTGGCTCCCGGACCGGGCGAGTCCTTACACGAGTTCTATCTACGAGCTGGCATTCCACAAGAAATGCTATATTTTTTTAGATCATAATCGAACATACGTTCCTTATTTGAGTGGAGGATTCCAGATGGCTAACTCCCTCCTTAGCAAAAAAAAACCGCTCTTGACATGACGTCAAAAGCGGGTTGCTATGGAAGCCGACGCCTCCCTTGGATAAGAGGTTAGCAGCTAAGGACGGCAGCAGGTTCCTTCTATATTCCGTTGTTTTACTCCGTTCAAAGCGGTTCAAAGATGGCTACCTGTCGTTTGCCCACCTTTATATGCTGAATCCTTTGAAACCGGTCATGCTTTAATTTTTGCCCTTTGTCGGATATGACCGCAACCACGGAGCGGCCAGGATCCAGGATGGAATGAATGCCGTTAAAGAAATCCTTCACCGGCTCATCGCTTCCGCCGCCCCAGCTAACCAGGTCACCATAAGGGAGATCGGTCATGACGATATGGGTTCCCTTGCAGGAGGCCAAGCTTTCCTCCGGTTGGGTTATATCAGCTTGAAAACAAGCCGTCTCTTCCACACGCGAGGACCTTAACAGCTCCCTCAATCGGCCAGCGCTTTGCAGCGCATCCTGGTGAGACGGCTTCTGATACAACGCCAATAGTTCTTTCAACTGTTCGGTGCGTAGTTCCAGCCCCTCTTCGCGGAGCAGCGACAGGTTTTTCGCGGCTATTCCGAGCACCTCTGCGTTAATGTCAGAGCCGATCACGCGATGAATGCGCTGCCCGTGCAGCAGCCCAACCACCGTCAACAGATACGCCCCGCCGCAGCAGGGGTCGAACAAGGTATACGGCCCCTGTACCCCTTTTTTCTCCAATAGTTGAAAGCACCGCTGCGCAATCTCGCTGGCTAGTCTGACAGGGAACGAAGTCGTTCCCTGCGCATTATACAGAACCCGGCCGCTGGCGAAATCCTCGTAGCTGCGCTGGGCTGATTCATAGATATATTCCATTCGAATGATTCCTTCCATCCGGCTAAAGCCTAAGTAGTTTCTAATGATTCCACATACAGATTAACATCCCTTGGCCCTATCTCAAAATCCGGTCCCGGCTCCCTGCTCACAGTTTCAACGAACGGTGGCGATACAGTACATCCTGCCTATTCACACCAGAGAGCCGAATGACCAACGGTTTACCTTTCCCTTCGATAAGACCGAATGACGGTTCGGCACGCGTAAAACCGCAATAATGTCGCGGTGGAACCATGATCACAGCTAACAGAAGCTTCAAAACCTCTCTCGATCCAACCATAAAAAGCCCCTGAACACAGGGCTTGTATGCTATAATTTGGGAAGTACAATATATCGGCTAATAAGGGCGGTCGGCTAATCTCCCCGGATGGGAGGTGATGCCATGGAAGTATACCAAACATTGACGCTAATGATTTCGTGGTGGTGTTAATACTTTCGTTCCATAAGAAAAAACGTCTATCGACGTACATTCACAGAAGACAGACCGCGTTTAGAGGACGTTTTTCTTGCGATTATCGAATGAGTTCAGCTTCGCTGAAAACTTATAAATTCTATAATCTTAAAAGAAATAGACCGCCCTTGGTCAGGATCACGGTCTATTTCTGATCAGATTTCCTATAGCCGACCGCTCTTATAGCGGTACGTTGTACGCCGGGATCGTGTTCGCGCACGGTCCCTTTTACATTCTATACACATTATAACGGAGTTTATTCACAAATGCCAAGCCTGGCTTGAAAAATCGCGCGAATGATCGGCACCTGCCGCCTCACTTATCCAGATGGGACATATAATCAAACGCTGTCGTGCCGTACACATTCTTGAAATGCCGGTTCAAGTGGGCGAGATCCGTGAAGCCGCACTGGGTAACGGCCTGGTATACATCCCGGCTGTCCTCGATCAGATGCTTGGCTCGCTCCACTTTGCAGTTCAGATAATACTGATAAGGCGACAGCCCCGTATTTGCTTTGAAGTAACGAATGAATTGATACTTCGACATCCCGAACTCCCCGCTTAATTCGTCGAGACGGAGAACATGATCCAGATGATCCTGCATCATTTCTTTGGCCTTCCGTGTAAACACGCTGTCCTTCCGGCTATCCGGGTTCAGAATACTCTCGTTAAAATGCCCTGCCAGACCCAGCAGCAGCTCGCTGCTTCTTGCCTCCGGCTGACCCGTGAAGATCGACCTCGTCACATCCAGAATGCTCTTCCGCAGCCCGGCGTGATATACAATCGGGGATTGGAACCGGACGATATCCTTTTTCTGAATCAATTCCAGAAATAACTCCGGATGAATATAGATCATCACATAATCGATGCCCGTTCGTTCCTGGGACCAGCCATCATGATTCTGCTCCGGATGGAACAGCATAACCCCGCTTTGGTAAGAAGCCTGCTGACTGCCGTCCAGCGAGTACTTCTGAATGCCGCGCAGCGTGACGCCGAGGGCATACTCCTCGTGATAATGCTTTTTATATTTGAAATCCGTCAGGCTCGCGGACAGCGCCGTAATGCCCACCGCTTTTTTATAGATAAACTGCTCCATCTTCCATCACCCCTTTATGAGCTCCGGTATGCCGGATACGACGATTGCCGAGTACAGCAGAAACAAAGCCAGGATCGTGTTGGTCGTTCTCCGATATTTTTGCATAATTCCTTGAAAAAGGCTACCGCACACGGCCCAGGTCATATACGCGGACAGCCCGATTAACGATACCGCGACAACAAACGCCGAGATGACAGGACCTGCCGTATAATACGGCATGACGTAGCTCGGAATGACCGTCAACGTAAACAATACCACCTTCGGATTGAGAAACTGCATCAGAAAGCCGGACGTGAAGGACGCCGTTTGATTCGTGCCGGACTTGGATACGTCCATGGTATACACCTGATACGTGAGATACAGCATGAACAGGCAGCCTACGATCCGCAAAATTGGCAGTACGATTGGCATGCCTGTAGAGAGCAGCTGGCCCAATACCACGGAAGCAGCAATTAATAAGAAAAAAGCGATAGAGGCTCCGGCAATGTAGCGCAAGGTCTTCTTCATGCCGGAATGCTGAACCGAAGACAAAATGACGATGTTGGATGGCCCCGGCGAGAAAGCCACGATAAAGCAGTAAATAAAAAAAGAAGACAGGTTCATGATGATAGCTCCTAACAAAGGAATTTCCTTTGTCATTATAGAGCTGGAGGCGAAGCGGGGCATAGTACATTATTGCGGCGGAACTAGAGCCGCACGAATACGGCTCTTCCCGCAGATTCCGGTTTCTTCTATCGCCCTTAGTGACCGGACTGGTGCGTCTTCGGTTGTTCCTGCGCATGCGCGCTGCCGGATAGATTCAGCAGAACGACCCCTGCGATGATCAGCAGGATCGAGAACATTTTCAGACCATTAATCTGCTCCGCAAAGAACATATAACCGATTACGGTAATGATCATAATGCCAAGCCCCGACCAGATCGCGTAAGCCACGGATATTTCAATCTGCTTCAAGCTCAGCGTCAGGAAGCTCAAGCTGCAAATATAGAATACCACCAGCAGCACGCTGGGCAGCGGTTTGCTGAACCCCTCCGACAGCTTCATGTTCAGCGTCCCCGCCACTTCAAACAGAATAGCCAAACTTAAATAGAACCAATGCATAATCTCAAGACTCCTCCCGTTTCTCTGCAGCAATCCCGAACAGCAAGATGTCCATAACGGACTGCAGCAGCTCCCCCAGCGGCAATTGATGCTTCACCGTCGCCCTCGAATCGTAAATCTGATGGAGCGATCCGAGATACAGATCGATGAACAGCGGCATATGAATCCGTTTGATGCTTCCCTCGGCCATGCCCCGCTCCATCAGCTCGGTGACAATGCCCCATTCCTCTCGGAAAAAGGTGTCCAGCTTCTCCCATTGCGCATAATGCGTGCGCTTCAGATCCGGCAGCATCCCCAAATCCATCTGCTCCATCTCCTGGGGCAGACAGATTAGAATCTGGTGTATCTTCTCCAGAACGGTAAGCCCCGCATCCGCCGCAATTTCACGTTCGCGCTGCTGGATGTGCCGGATCATCCCGTCAATGATATGTTCAACAATCTCTTCCTTGGATGAGAAGTGCTCATAGATCGTCCGTTTACTAATGGCAAGGACGCGGGCCAGATCACTGACCGTAAACGTAAATCCTTGCCGCTGAATTAAGCGGATCGTTTCATTCAATATTCGCTCGCGCAAGTGAACTAACTCCCCTTCTGGTACCATAAATACTATTCTGGTACCATCAGTATTATAACGCCTCGATCAGCATGAAATCCAGACATGATTTTTTAAATATAACGGGGAAGAAGTTAGCTTAACTTTAAATCTCATAACAAAAAAAGCCCGCTTACGTAACGTAAGCAGACTCTTTTTGCTTTCACCAACCCTTTAATCAAACCGCACGTCGCCAATGCCGAACCATGGAAAATATCCGGATGCGGCATAAGCGAAAGCGGCCGCAACTGCAAGCAATCCGATAACCAGAAGATCATAGCGTGAATAACGCGACGGGTAATAATACGTTCGGGACTTCGCCTGATCGCCGTCGAATTGCTTGGCCTCCATCGCGGCGGCCACCCGATGGGCCCGGCGGATGCTCTGTGCCAGCAGCGGCACTATATACAATCCTGCGCGGTTCACCATGCCGCGAATCCCGCGAATCGGGCGGACTCCTCGTACCTTCAAGGCTTGGCGGCGAATCACATATTCCTCCCATACCATTGGCAGCAGCCGGATTGAAGCCATGAAGCTGTAAGCATACTTGGGCGCCAGCCGCAGCTTCTGCATCAGGCTGTAGAATAAATCCACCGAGGACGTTGTGGTCACGAGCAGCAGCCCCTCCGAGGCAAAGGCAATTCCCTTAAAGCCCAAATGCAGCCCCCGGTAGAAGCTTTCTTCCGATACCCGGAACAACCCCCACTCCCACCAGATCGTCTCTCCCTTACCGAACAGCATCATGGAAGAGGCGGACGATATGAAGGCAAGCAGAAACGGAATGAAGAACAACAGCATTTTCCACGGCTTCACCCCGCTGAGCACCACGAGACAGACCATAAAGATGAACGCCTGATACAAAACAAAATCAAGATCATGGGTTAACACCGTCATGAAAAACAGCGCACAGATCAGACCCAGCTTCACCACCGGATTCGCCCGGTGCAGCCAAGTGATCCGCACGGGATTCCATATGTTCATGCGTTCACCCCCGTGAGGCGATGATCGGCCGCGGCTAAGGTACCTTGAGGGCCTGCAGAGCCGTTTACTCCATTAGCCGTCTGCCCGGATGCAATCCCGCCAGACCAGCGCGGGGAGGGCATGCTCGAGGTCAGCTGTCCCTCCCGTATTTCCCATATATGTGTGGCGACCCGCTGCGCGATCTCCATTTCATGCGTCACCATGAGAATGGCGGTTCCCGCACGACGCAGCTTCTCGCACATCTCCAGAATCGCGAATGTATTCCGCGCATCCTGTCCGAAGGTCGGCTCATCCAGAAGCAGGACGGACGGCTGTCTTGCCATGGCCGTAGCCACGCTCAAGCGGCGCTTTTGGCCTGTCGACAGCTGGTACGGATGCCTGGCCTCCAAGCCATTCAATCCAAAACGTTCAAGACAGCGCTCGGCCTGCGCCTTCGCTTCCTCCGGCGGCACATGATCCACCAGCAGCGAGTAAACCACCTCATCGCCGATGCGCTCCGTCAGGAATTGAAGCTCCGGATTCTGAAACACGAATCCGATTTGGCGCAGCTGCTGCTCTCTCTTCTTCCGCACCTTCCTGCGTTTGCCCTGAATGACCTCTTCCCCGCAGAGCATATAGGTCCCTTCGGCGCGAAGCAGCCCCATCAAACTGAGCAGCAGCGAGCTTTTGCCTGCTCCGTTCGGCCCTACCACCGCAATGAATTGTCCCGGAAACACCTCGGCCGAAGGGAGAGTGATGACCGGTTTATCCCATCTCATTCCCCTGAAATTCGCCAGTTGAATGACAGACTCCCCACGTTGAGCATACGGCGGAGCAGCCTCATGCAGGAGATTACCCCGCTCATCGCCAAGCGCATCGACCGGAGCAAACAACTCTCTGCCCGCCCGGGTCTGCGCATAATCTTCCCATACGCCGGGATACCAGATTCCATAGGCTTGGAGTTCCCGCTCGAATTCTGCGAATATCGCTGCCGGAGGACCTTCGCCCAGAATCACGCCATCCGGGCTGAACAGCACGACACGATCCACGTATCTGGCCATTTCTTCGATCCGGTGCTCCACGATGATCAGTGTTCGCCCTTCCGATACGGCCTTCACCGCCGACCAGATTTGCTCCCTTCCTTCCGGGTCGAGCAAGGCAGATGGCTCGTCAAGGAACAGCACCTCCGGCTCCAGCAGCAGAGCCGAAGCCAGCGCTAACCTTTGCTTCATGCCTTGGGACAAATGCCCGATCGGCATATGAAGCTCCTCAAGATCAAGCCCCACCTCGCGGAGCGCCGCTTGCATCCGCTCCTTCATCTCATGGCGGGGGACACTTAGATTTTCCAGTACGAAAGCCAGCTCTTCATCCACGTACGGCATGCAGAACTGGGTATCCGGATCTTGGAATACATACCCCCAAGAGCGCGGAACCAGCTGCGACTCGCATTTCATCGGCACCTCCGTTGCGCGGGGAATCATCCCGCTAAGCACCTGCAGCAGCGTGGATTTGCCGCAGCCGCTCGGACCGAGCAGCAGCACCTTCTCCCCGCGGACAGCCGAGAAGGAGAGGTCTTTGAACATCAGTCGCTCCTCGCCCGGATACTTCAGACGCAATCCCTCCACATACACGGCCGGTTCCGAAACCATCTCAGCGGACTGAGCCGGAACCAGGCTAACCGTGGCATTAGACATGGCGCGGATCATCCAGTGCTTCGTAATCCTTCTTCGACGCAGGACGCAGCAGGGATGTGACGCCCGTGCGGTCCAAGGCTTTGGCCAGCAAGAGCATGAGCAGGCCTGCAATGACGGCACCGCTGAGTACCCGCATACCGTATTTGGCCAGGAACATCCACGTCTGCAGGTCATCGGTATAGCTGTAATAGAAGTCCATGATCATCGATCCGATGGCTGCGCCTGCTCCGGCAATCGCCAGCGTCCACGCCGAGGTGCTCCGATAACGGAACGCCGCGAATACCAATTCTGCCCCAAGTCCTTGAATGAGGCCATACAGCAGCAGAGTCAATCCCCAGCCGCTGCCAAACAGCACTTCCACGTGGGCAGCCGCCACTTCCGCAATGATGGCCACTCCCGGCTTACGGATTAGCAAGTAAGCAAGCGTGGCTGCAGCGAACCACATTCCGTATAACAACTCATCCGCTTCAAAGAACAGCGGTTTTAACAGATTGTAAACCGAACCCCAGAAGTGATAAATGACGCCAAGCACCAGCGATACCAACACCGTCACCAAAATATCGCTTAACCGCAGCCCTTTTCGGGGCTGAACCCCCAACTTCTCTTGCATAGATGTTCCCATAACCACACATTCCCCTCTCCACCTCTATTTTTGTATAAACACAACAAAAAACCGTCTGGAAAACGCGCAGACGGAAAAATAGGCCCTATGTAGGCAGGGTCGGATATTCTCTACGCTGGCATTACCCAGTTCAGATTAACGGTCAACAGCGGATAGCAGCTGCAATCTCAGCCTGATTCACTCAAGCCCCCGTATTCCCTATTCGGTTTCATGTTAATCTTAAAATACACATTCGTTCTCCAATTAGCAAGAACCTTTTTTCAAAAATGGCTATTTATTGATTTCCAGCTCATTCTATGTCAATATCAGAGTGATTGGCTTTTCCACCAACGTTTATTGCTGACACCTATGCACAAAGGAGAATGACATGGCTAAACAATTGCTGCGTCTGATGACTGAGCTGTCCTCCCGCAAGTGGCTGTCCCGAATCATGGGGCATTGTTCCCACAGCCGGCTGAGCCGTCATCTAATACCTGCATTCATACGAATTTATCAAATCCCGGCGCATGAAGCGGAGAAAGAAATCCACGAATACCGCTCACTGAACGAATTCTTTTCCCGCCGGTTAAAAATAGGCCTGCGCGCCATAGACGACACCGCCGATGCCATGGTAAGCCCCGTCGATGCCACGATTTCGGCGATGTGCGCCGTTAATGCCGGCACCATTCTGAGCGTCAAGGGACAGGATTATACCCTGAGCGAGCTGCTCGCCAAATCACCGAGAATGGAAAACTACATCAACGGTTATGCATTTGTATTGTATTTAAGCCCAACCGACTATCATCGCATTCATTCCCCGGTAACCGGTGTTCAGGCGGAAAGCGAGCATCTAAAGGGACGCGTTTACCCCGTGAACGATTTTGCGATGACCCATATCCGGCACGTGCTCAGCCGTAATGAGCGCCTCATTACCTATATTGCGCATGAGTTCGGCGAAGTTGCCGTCGTGAAGGTCGGAGCCATGAACGTGAGCAGCATCCGTTATGCTGACGAGAACGTGAAGAAATACGAGATCGGCGATGAACTCGCGTACTTTGAATTCGGCTCTACCGTCGTGCTTCTGACAGAGAACGGCACGTTTACTCCGCGCGGTGACCTGGAACCCGGCTCCAAGGTGAAGATGGGAGAGCTGCTTGGTTTGCTACACCCGTCCCCAACCAGAAAAGGGTAACGCCATTCACCTTACCAAGCTTCACCAAGCATCGCATGACAAGTTAAGGCCATGAATCATTCGCTGCATGAATGATTAACGCCTGTCCAGCATCCGATAAACGATCCGCTGAAACAGCCGATCCGGCAGCACGCCCTTGATCCATGCGGTCAGCCGCGTACCTCGGGGCAGCGTATAGCGGAACCTCGGTTTGGACATGGACGCAATGTTTGCCACAAGCCTGGCTACCTCCTGCGGATCCCCGCTTCCCCTGGCTGTCCGCTCGGAATAGTCCAGCACGCCCTTCAGCAGACCGCTGTAGGGTGATCCTTCCTTTACCGTAAGCTCCCCAAAACTTTTATTCCAGATCGGCGTGCCATAGGCACCGGGCTGGATCAGTACGACATCGATGCCAAAGGGCATCAACTCCATGGACAGGCTCTCACCAAACCCCTCCAGCGCAAATTTGGATGCCGCATAGGGACCAAAAGCCGACCACGCCGCTAATGCTGCTCATGAGAATGATTTTGGATCGTCCGGTCTTGCGCAGCAGCGGGAGCATATGCTGCGTTACCGATACGGTCCCGAATAAATTCGTCTCCAACTGCTTGCGCCAGACGCTGAGCGGTACTTCCTCCACCATGCCGCCTACCGCTTCGCCGGCGTTGTTCACCAGCACGTCCAATCGGCCGAACTTCTGCTCTAACTCCCAAGCAGCAGCCTTGACTTGTTCCTCCAAGCATATATCCAGCTGGAATACGTGAATGCGCTCGACAACGTCTGCTTGTTCGGCTCGGGTCATCAGCTCTGCAGCCGCCTCCGGCCTGCGCAGACCCGCTGCCACGTCATAGCCCGCTTTTGCCAACTCCAAGCTGATGAGCAGTCCGAACCCGCTCGACGCGCCCGTGATCAGCGCAACCTTTCCTGCTCCCGCCGTTACCACCGGATCACCGCTTGCTCCGCCAATGCCGCTCTCTCCGTCACACCCGTCACCCTTCCGTTATCCGAACTGCCTGTCCGGTCTCTTAAAACCCTGCGTTTAGCGCTTTATACATATCCCTAATATAACAAATTTTCGCAATGCCAACAGAGTCCCTATCCGTATATGCACCCTTTTACAACGTAATCAGACAGACTCCCTATTCCCATGTGCATCCATAAAATAGAACCACACAAAGTGGAGCCTATGCTCCGATGCTTATTCCAAATACTTTGCGGGGACCCCAATACAAAATGCCCCACAAAGTGGAGCCTATGCTCCGATTGCTTATTCCAAATACTTTGCGGGGACCCCAAAAACAAAATGCCCCACAAAGTGGAGCCTATGCTCCGATGCTTATTCCAAATACTTTGCGGGGACCCCAAAACATATCAAAAAAAGGGAGCCATTTATTTTATTGAAAGTTGGGGGAAGTTCATTAAAGCTAACAATAATAAGTGATTGTATATAATGTTAAACATTTTATTAGCTAAATAAAAATGGATAGAGGTTTCAGAAAAAATCTGAATCTCTATCCTTTTCTTTAAACATTTTATTAGCTAAATAAAAATGGATAGAGGTTTCAGAAAAAATCTGAATCTCTATCCTTTTCTTTTTGTTATTTACAACAA
>NZ_JBNDYG010000005.1:388652-486002 GCF_049893405.1 Paenibacillus sp. Dod16 | reverse complement strand
TCAAAGCCATTTAACCGTAAACTGAAACAACTCGGCATGCTAGGCAGTCACTCTAGGCGAGGAAATTGCCTGGACAATGCCTGTATCGAGTCTTTCTTCTCTCATTTAAAGACCGAGAAAATATACCTGAATGAGGCAGCAAACAAAGCGGAGGTTGAACAGCAAGTGAATGAATACATTCTGTTCTACAACCAGAACCGATTCCAGAAAAAATTAAACGACCGTTCCCCGGTAGAATACCGGGAAACGGTCGCAGCATAAATCATGTCTTTTTTGTACTGTCTACTTGACAGGGTTATGACCACATGAATGTGTTTGGCTTTTTTGCGCTCTTATTTTTGGATGAGGACGGGGGTATTCATTTTCACTTTGTCGTAGAGCCAGCGTACGTCTTTATTATGCATCCGTATACAACCTGCCGATACGTATTTTCCGATCGAGTTGGCGTTGTTGTTTCCATGAATGGCATAAGCGTAGCTGACTCTGCCGTTTACTTTCACATTAATGCCGAGCCAGCGATCCCCTAGCGGATTGCGGGGGTCTCCTCCCTTGATGCCTTCCTTGTAGTAAGGTCTGTTTTTCACTTTTTCGTGGATTTTGAACAGGCCTTCTGGCGTATAGGAGGGCTTTTTGCCTGTAGCGACGGGAAACGTTTTAATGACCTTGCCTTTTTCATAATACGTCAGTTTGTTGGTGGATTTATCAATGACGATAAACTGTGCGTACTTGCTGTACTTACTGTCCAGCTTCTGTCCGGAAGCGCCATGGGATACGACGGGGAAAAAGAAAACCAGCAGTAAGGTGAAGATCAGTATGCGGCTGATGCCCTTAATGATGTCCGATCACCTCTTTTCGTTCTCCCCCATATATATGCAGCTATTCGCGAATGTTGACGGAAATGTGCATAAGCGGAAAAATAGAACAAGTTGTTTTCAAAGAGAAATATAAGGAGGGGAGGGGATTTATTCAAGAGGCTTTTCGTGTTGAACGAGGATGCAACTTGAAAACGACACCAGTGTCGTTTATGATAAAATAAGTTTAATACGACACTCATGTCGTTTATGTTAAGGTGAAGTTCGTGGAATCGATATTCATGTTAAAAGGCGGGAGAGGGATGACTCATGTGTCCACGGGTTAGTGAGGAATACAAACAGGAGAAGAAATATGAAATAATGAGGGCGGCCAGGCGCGTTTTTATCAGAAAGGGCTATACCCGCACCGTGATGCAGGACATTATGGATGAAGCGGGCATGTCCCGCGGAGCCGTGTATGCGTATTTTGATAATGTGGAGCATGTATTTATAGAGGTCCTGCGTTTTGACGACCAAGAGACGCTCCGTTTATTTGAACCGGATCCGCAATATCCGATATGGAATCAGTTGATGGACTGGGTTCAGAAACAGCAGGGTGATCTATCGCTAATCCGGCATTCGCTTGTATTGGCCAGGGCGGAATTTTTCCTGTCTTCCTCTTATGTTCATGCCAGGAAGGATTATCCCTATATAACCGAACGATATCAACTGACTATTGAGGC
Source organism: Paenibacillus sp. Dod16 (assembly GCF_049893405.1). NCBI lineage: Bacteria > Bacillati > Bacillota > Bacilli > Caryophanales > Paenibacillaceae > Paenibacillus > Paenibacillus sp. Dod16. The sequence goes on along the minus strand of NZ_JBNDYG010000005.1, from coordinate 484,468 downwards.
CATGGGACGGGTCATTCGGAAAGGTCAGGAGCAAGGGGAGTTTCGGCCCCGATTGGAACCGGAAGCCATCGCGCGATATATGATCTCGTTTCTGAACGGACTCATGCTGGATACCTTCCAGCTGGGACCGGCGATGACTTGTGTACCGGAGCAGCTGGAAACGTTCATCCAATCTCTCTGCGTAATGTTAGATCCGATTTCAATAGAAACATGATTATGGAAAGGGTGCTTGTTGATGCTATTTAATTCTGCTAGATTGACATGTCGAAAAATGACGATGAATGACGCGGAGCTTTATCATACCTGGCGTAATGATCTCGAAGTGATGCAATCCACCAGTCCTTGCCTGGATGCTTATCAACTGGAGGAAACAAAGGACTTCGTTCAACATGTGATCCTGGGCTCATCCTCCTCGAAGAGCTATCTGATCCTGTTGAAGGATACCGGCAGACCGATCGGCATCATGTCATTGGTTCATATCGATACCAAGAACCGGAATGCGGAGTGCATCATCGACATCGGCGAAAAGACTTCTTGGGGCAAAGGGTACGGCTTTGAAGCGATGACGCTTTTGCTTGATTATGCTTTTTTGGAACTGAATCTGCACAGGGTAAGCTTGCGAGTATTTTCCTTCAACCATAAAGCGATCAAGCTGTATGAAAAAATCGGATTTGTCCACGAGGGCAGCTCCAGGCAGAGCTTGTACCGGAATGGCGTCTGGCATGACATCGTGCATATGGGGATATTGCAGAGCGAGTATGCGTCAAAAGGTTGATTTTCCCCTACTTCCATAATAAGGTAGGTATGTGAAGTCAATGAGGGAATGGAGAATCATATCATGTCCGAAAATGAAGTGTTAGTGATTCAAGACCTGCGCATGAAATATGATAATCGTTATGTGCTGAACGGTATCGACTTGGAGGTACGCCGCGGCGAGATGATTGGATATATCGGTCCGAACGGAGCGGGGAAAAGCACGACGGTCAAGATCATGCTCGGGCTGGTTGAGGGGTACACGGGGACAGTCCGCATATTCGGTCAGGATATTTCCGATGGGAATATCGATTACAAACGGAGAATCGGATATGTCCCCGAGGTGGCCGAATTGTACGATCAGTTAACGGCTGCCGAGTATTTGACCTTTATAGGCGAGTTGTACGGACTTACATATGATGCAGCGGATGATAAAGCGAAGCAATTGATGGAATGTTTGGACATGGAAAAGGCCTATCACTCGCGGATCGCTACGTTTTCAAAAGGAATGCGGCAAAAGGTGCTGCTGATCTCGAGCCTGCTGCATGACCCTGATCTATTGTTTCTGGATGAGCCCTTAAGCGGGCTGGATGCGAACAGCGTGATGGTGGTCAAGGAAGTTTTGGCTCAACTCTCGGCCCAGGGCAAGACGATTTTTTATTCCTCACATATTATGGACGTCGTTGAGAAAATCAGCAGCCGGATCATCCTGCTTGCTGACAGCCGGGTAGTGGCAGACGGAACGTTCAAAGAATTACAACAGCATTCCCATGAGGGGTCCCTGGAAGAAGTGTTTAATCAGCTGACGGGGTTCCATGACCATGCCCGTATTGCGGAACGGTTCGTATCGATCGTTCGGGAGGGAAGTTGATATGGGGGGATTGGAATCATCGTTTCGAATGCTGAAGATACTGGATCGCTTTCAGGGAATTATTTCGAGAATGGGTGTCGACTATGCAACCCTGCGCAGGATCCTCCATGTCAAATTGCTGATGGATTCGAGGCGTGCACCTGTCATATTATCTTCAAGCAACAGGAAGAAAGAAGAAGAGCAGGACAAGAACCTGTTTGTCAGCTCCCTCTGGCTGTACGGCTTAATCGGGCTTGTCCTGACACCGTTTGTGTTCTGGAGCGATCCGGAATATTTAATGCCGATGAGCATCCTGTCTGCGATCCTAATGTTCTTGATCATGAGCTCCATGATTTCAGATTTCTCTTCCGTGCTGCTTGATGTGCGCGACCGCAGCATTTTGATGACAAAGCCGATCGACGGTCGTACGGTCGGGTTGGCGAGATCGATTCATGCTGGAATTTACTTGCTGCTGCTTACCGGGGCGCTCTCAGCAGGCTCACTGGTCGTAGGATTGATCAAGCATGGCGTGCTGTTCTTTCTGATCTATATCATGGAGTTAATTCTGATGAATATGCTCATTCTGGTGAGCACTTCCTTGGTTTATCTGTTGCTGCTTAAGTATTGGGATGGAGAGAAACTGAAGGATCTGATCAATTATGTACAGATTGGGCTTTCCGCCGCGCTGGCCATTGGCTATCAGTTTGTGATCCGTTCCTTTGATCTGATTGATTTCAATTTGGTATTTACGCCGGCCTGGTGGCAGATTCTGCTTCCGCCGGTGTGGTTTGCGGCTCCGTATGAGTGGCTGTTTGGCGAGGGGAGCGGATGGCTGACCGTTCTCTCGTTGCTGGCTGTATTGGTACCGATTGTGCTTATGATCGTTTATGTCCGTTATATTCCTTCTTTCGAGCAGCATCTGGAGAAGCTGGCTTACAGCGAAGCGGGAAAAGGGCGGGAGCGCGGGCGATTGGACAGATTCTTGGCCAAATTGGTATGCCGGTCGCGCACGGAGCAGGCTTGTTTCCGATTATCTGCCAGCATGCTGAAGAATGAGAGAGAATTTAAGCTTAAAGTGTATCCAACACTCGGATTGTCCGTGTTACTGCCTTATTTATTTTTTGTCTCCACAATCCGCAACTCCTCATTGACCGAAATCAGCCAGGGATCGTCGTACTATGTACTGCACACGATGCTTATTATGATTGTAACGGCCGTTATGATGCTGAAATTCTCCGGCAAGCCCAAAGCCTTCTGGCTGTTTGGCGCAGCCCCGATGCCAAGCATGAATCCATTATACCAAGGGGTATTAAAGGCTTTTGCGGTCAAAATGTTTCTACCGCTCTTCACTGTGAACGCGGTCATATTCCTGATTCTGTTCGGAAGCCGGATTATCCCGGATGTTCTCATCGTATTCCTTACCGGCTTGGTGTTGATTCCTTTATCAGCCAAGGCAGTTCTGCGCACTCCGCCGTTCTCTCAGGCGTTTAATATGGCTCAGCAGAAAGACGGCTGGTGGGTGCTGCTTTTCTTCATTGTAGTGGGCGGATTATGCGGTTTGCATTATGCAAGCAGCACGCTTCCCTATGGCATGTTAGCATATATCCTCGTGCTGCTCGTTGCGAATGGTTTGGCATGGACCAAGCTGTATAAGTGAATCGGGGAATGACAGGAAGAGGAGGGGAAGATGAAGCGGATTACGCTAAGAGGATAAAATACGGACCAGCTGCCGGGTAAAGAACCATACCGGGTGCAGGGTTATGTGAATTAGATCGGGCAGAGAGGAAGGATCAAGACTAATTCCCCAGTCTCCTTCGCTCCACCCGGATAGCATGGATGGAGGCCCGGGTGCTTCCAAATTATAGGTTTCCCGTAATCGATTTATTGTTTCTTGGTTGAGCGAGCTGTTGTCTTCCCCGTAGGTTGTATGTGGTCCGAATGTTAGTAAAAGAACGATTAGGCATAATAAAGTCTTGTTTCGCAATGGTTATTCTCCTTATAAGGCGGTATGGCGTTATTCAGTTACAACATACACAAAAACATAACGATTAACAAGTTTCTATCTTTGGGACCGAGGATAGAGAAGGGGCATTCGATAGGGTGCCTCTTTTTTATTTCATGTGTTCCATCTGGTGTTTTGGGGACAGGTGTATTTTTTAATTGTGTGAGAAGAGATGTCAGGAAATTAATGAAATCTAGCGTTCCAAACAGTTGAACAAGAACATTAGTTCGTATATAATATATATATATCTAATTAACTTCCTTTTTTACTCTATATTTCATAGATCCATGATGGATTCCCCCACATATGTATTTAATTACCTGTTGTTATGCCTTCCGGGCCTTATATAATCAACTTAGATGGTGTCAGGATGTTAATATAGTAGTTATTCTGGCTTAGTCATTTTCGCATGGTCGTGGATTCTTGATAACTACCTCTTGGTTTAGTTTTATGGATTGAACGTTGTAGTGGTTCGATTTGTTTTGCTGTAAGTTCCGAGCGTAAGTTTTAACCATATCGGAGCTAAAACGCCGTTTGATGTTTTTTCTTTTTCCATCAGAGTTTCCAGACAAATAAGAAGTGGCAGGCGCCATCGGAATCGACCTCAAGAACATTCATCATTTAGAGACGACTTGATAGAAACTGAGGGGCTGTTTGTATATCGTTTATTTTATGAACGATATAATCATTCAGTATAATCAGAGTGTATCGGGAACTGGCGTAGTACACATTAGACATTTCTTATGGTATAGGGAGGAAAGCTTTGAATGGAAGCTATTTGGTTCATGGTGTTTTCGACATTTGAAACACTGGCGATTTATTCGATAATCATGACATTGCTTAGATTTAAAACAACAGAGTACATATGGCAGGCGTTGATAGTCATGATCCTTGCCAACTTACAAAGTTTCATTATGCGCAACGAACTTCAACTGGATTATCTTGCTCCCCTCATTACGGTACTGATCTTCGTTTTCTTATTTTCTGCCATTATTAAGATTCCTGTCATCTGGTCGGCGATCTGCACCATACTTGGTTATATGTTTTATGCATTAATTCAGGTCTTTTACATGCTAACTTTGTATGGCTCAATCGAAGCTACTCACAACCATGAGGTAGATGGCTATGTACTTCAGCTATTATCATCACTGACGGGTTTACTTATTTCTTGGATTATGTATAAGTATGCAATAGGCTTTACATATGATCTCGAAAAGTTGCGTATTAAATTTGAACACATCTTACTAATCTCCCTCATCGTAGTTGTTTTGATATTATTGGCGATATTATTTTATCTTAATCGGTTATGGCTTCTTCTTCTCTTTTTTGGTATAACTTTTGGTATTTTCTTATTCTATGCGATCCAAACAAAGGAGTGACAATTGATGATTGAAAGAGCCGCCCTTTGGATATCGGAAGGCATTAAACGACAAGTACCTGAACACCCTTCATCTGTTGGTGTTTTAAAGCATGCTATTGCCATTCTATTAAATATATTATTTATTGTTACATTTACTTTATTAATATCAATTTATACCGGACACATGAAGCAGGCTACTATAGGTTTGATAGGTTTTGCACTGCTAAGACAGTTCTCAGGAGGAATTCACGTTAAGACTGGCGCTGGTTGTATTGCTATTACTACAACTTTGTTTACTGCGGTTTCTTTTGTTGATTTAGGAGAACTGTCTACACAAATTATCAACATCTTAAGTTTGTTGCTAGTAGTTTTATTTGCCCCCAGTCAAATTGCCAAGCAATCAAGAATACCAAGGAAACACTATCCTAAACTTCGTCTAATCAGCTGTATTATTGTTGGGGTGAACTTTTTCATTCAGTCACCAACCTTATCCATAGTATTTTTTATCCAGGCACTAAGTCTAGTTCATTTGAAGGGAGGTGAGACTAGTGTCGGTAATCAACAAATCTAAGCAAAGCTTATTTTCATTTATTGCTTCTGCTCTTACGTTGGTAGCTGTATTCTTTGTTAATTCTGCAAGTCCAGTATTTGTGTATAGTGGTGATACACCTGAAGAGCTTCTGAAATAACCAAAAAATGAATACGTTGTTATTCTGGTTATTGTTTCCGGTTCCTACTAGGTGCCGGAATTTTCTTTTTTATCTTAAGATCAACATCAACATAGTTTTATAAAGTTTATTAAACTGTAGTTATGATTACCAGGAATACTGCTTTCCCTCTAATCAAGTGCAGTCAGGGTAAAAATGACATTGGTTAAAGAACAAATGTTCACATATAATACAAAACAAACGAAATCATATACGAAGACCGGAAAGGGAATATCACCCAACGTAAAATAAAGATACACAACATTCGGGATCAGCGGATCCGGGCAACGTGCCTGGAGACGGGGAAACCCGAGTATTCAATGAAAACAATATCTTGTCTTGGAGACCCGAGAAAGGAAGGGGGACGCATGCTTCCTGATCTGGAACGGAAACTGCAGAGAATCTTGATCAACGATCAGGCGCCTCTGGATCCATGGCCCGACTTTGTGCCCCCAATTCGTCCCCTATGGGTGAAATTCAGCTAGCTAGTCTAAAGAAAAAACCCTTGATGCCAATGGCTCAAGGGTTTTCGGTTATGATCTGTAGTGGGCTCGAACCACTGACCCCTACCCTGTCAAGATAGTGCTCTCCCAGCTGAGCTAACAGATCATGAAATATTTAAAAAGGTAATTCATATATTACCAGCAGACAATGCGACTGTCAATGGTTTTCTCGTTATAAAAAATCACATTCCGGTTCAGACTAAATACAGCATGATTTTGCTAGTGGAGGAGCGTGAATGGTATGGCAGGTGGGAAATCCCATCATTTCAAACGAGCCGGACTGGTGCTCTCGTTGCTGGGGGTAACTGTACTGGGCAGCGGTTGCAGTATCCCGGAGAGAACGTCGGTGCAGCTGGAGCCGCTCCATGGATCAGCAGCGCCCGTAATGCTCGATGTCTACGGCCGTTCTGTAGATCAGGACGTGTATTCCAAGCAGGGAAGCGGGGCACTGGAGCCGGTTCCGCCGATGGATTCGGTGGACACATTACGTGATCTCCAACCATAAAGGGGTGCAGCAACGATCCGTATCAGATCAGTCGTAAGAATGTCTGTATCCACTGCTCGAACAACGAGCAGTGCAAACCGTCGGCTGGCAGGCTGGCGGTTTGCTGTAAAACGGCCGATGTTATTCCTCATCCCATTTGCGGGAATAACCTTTTTTAATCGCCCAAAAGATAGGGTAGATGATAACGGCTGAGATGATAATAGCCCAAAATATCGTGGCTCCCATGCCCATAAAGGCCATGCTCCTTTCAAGAAAACGTTAGTTTATACTATACAGGAAAACGATTATTTTGTATAATATCTCGATCTGCGATATCACTTAGGAATTGATTCTACATAAAGAGGTGTTGAAATGGCAGCAGAAATCATAAATGTATCAACCGAAGAGCAATTGCAGCAGGCGTTGGATATCCGGAAGGATGTTTTCGTGCTTGAACAGAAGGTGCCGATTGACCTGGAGATTGATGAGTACGATCGTCTGGACTCCGATGCGTTTCATGTCCTGATCAAATCGGAGGGACAGTACGCGGCAACCGGACGTATCACCTATTACAATAAAGATTCCGCCAAAATGCAGCGAATTGCGGTTCGTAAGCCCTTCCGTTCCAAAGGGATTGGCCGCGTGCTGATGATGGCATTGGAAGCGCAGGCGCGTGAATTGAAGCTGCAGTATTCTGTACTGGATGCACAGGTTCAAGCGGAGGCATTTTATCGCAAGCTTGGGTATGAGACCATTTCGGACGAGCCGTTTGATGATGCGGGCATTCCCCACGTTCGTATGAAAAAAGAACTGTAGGCTTCTTACCATATATGGTGCCAATGATCCGCACTGTTTAAAAAGAAAAGACCCCGAGAATAAACTCGAGGTCTTTTTAGTCATGATTTTAAAAGTTTGGCAAATTGTCCAGGTTGTTGCTGGGATCGCCATCCGCATTGGAGCGAAGATGTTCGTCACCGTCACGCCCTCGGAATACGTTCAAGTTTTTGATCTCTTTATTCTTGGCCATTTGTTGTGCTGTCTTGTAGTCAACGACACTGCCGTTATCCAGCTTAAGTTCGATGATGTCGCCATCTCCGTTTTTACGGACGCCTATGACTTCTTGTTGTGTATTATCCATATGAATCGCCTCCCGGCATTAGTGTTCCCGGGAAACCTCATAAACTATTCATCTATACTGAACTACAATTCGTATACCCGCTGCTGCTCCACAAATTCCATGATGCCGGTCTTGCCAATGAAAGCTTCGACCTCATCGCTGTAATGCATGAGATAGGTGCGCTCCTGAATTTCTTGTGGGAGGCTAAGCAGCTCATCCAGTGTCGTATGAACCTCGCCGGGACCTTGCAGCTGACATTCATGCAGAATCACTTCACAATCCCGCTCATTCACCAATTGGTTGAGCAGTATAGGGTCGAATACCATGTCAGCACTGTAAAAAATCCGATCATTTAGATAAAGCGAATAGCTGTCCTTGCCGGGAATATGCTGCGTATGAATCAGTTCTACCGAGATGCCGGATGAAATATTGGTCTTCACTCCCGGTTTCAGAGGGTGTACGTCAAATACATCATGCAGGGAGGAGATATGTCCCTGTTGATATAAGCCGCCTTTGAGGGTGTGCTCCCATATCGGTTCCACCAGCGTCTCGGCAATATAGAGTGGGAGCTTACGGTTGTATTTCATTTTCATAATAAAAGCCAGCTCCTCAAGTCCGCCTACATGGTCAGCATGAATGTGAGTGATAAGCACAGCATCCATATCGTTAAACGTCTTATTCAGCTGATGAAGCGCTAGAGGAGCTGTAATGCCGCAGTCGATGAGAAGTGTGAAATTTCCGTCATGGATCAGTGCGTTATTGTTATAGTAGTTCTTGGCAAACGCACTGCCGGTGCCAAGCATTTGCAATTTTAGTGTCAATGGATGAAACCTCCTGATGATATGATGTGTAGTCCCCGTATGCTAATGTATATTTTAACGAATTCCATGTCGATTTACACGGATTATATGATCGAATCGGGCCTGGAATGCAGTATAATTTGTGATAAGCCCAGCTTAAAGCAAGGGGAAAAAATTTTACCACAAAGTGCAAAATTGTCCGCAACTTGTTTTTTGACATGTAGTATACACATATAACAACAAGATGAGCCAATGGAGGGAAATGATTATTATGAAATGGAAAAAAGTGATGGCATGTATGCTAGTGCTCTCTTTAATGGGTGGCAGCACCCTTTTGTTTGCAGATTCCGTCAATGAGCGTGTCCGTGTCTGGCTGAACGGTCATGAATTGAAGGATGGCGGATATTTAATTGATGGCAAAACCTATGTGCCGGTTCGGGAATTTGACGGGGCTGTGGATTGGAATCCCGCGAATGGACAAGTTCAAGTTATTAAGCCGAACGTGCATATTTTTTTGTTTAAAGGAGATACTGTATTCGGCAACGTGAACAAGGGTAAGCTGAAATTCAATGTTTTTAGCCAGGTCGACAGCTTAAACACCGATATTCATTCCGTGAAAGTAGCGATTGAGGATCCTTCGGGCAATATCAAGGATATTCAATCCGAGGTTGTGAAGGACCGTAAGGATAATTTTTGGTTCCGAACCTATGATTTCACGTACGATTTTAAAACAACAGGTAAGTATTCGGTTGGTTTTTACGTGAAAGTAAAAGCGGATTCGGATTTTGTGAAAATTGCCGAAAAGGTCATTACAACGCTCAATTGACAGGCCTTTTGGCGCCCTGGTAGAAATTGACCTGAGGAAGCTATCCGTGATACGATACGAAAGTATGATAATTTAACCGAAGTGAGGTTTTTTCAATGAGTGAACACAAACATGAACACGGAGATGCTTGCGGCTGCGGTCACGATCATGACCACGACCACGAACACGAAGAGTTTGTGCTGACATTGACGGATGAAGAAGGAAAAGAAGTAGAGATGGTTCTTGTGGAGACATTTGATGTCGGCGAGAAACTTTACGCGCTTTTGCTTGAACGCGAAAATCCGGAAGCGGACGGCGTCATTCTACGTATGGAAGAAGAGAACGAGGAAATGGTTCTTTACAATATTGAGGACGAAGAAGAATGGAATGAAGTAGAGGCGGTTTACAACGAACTGGTCGCTGCTGCAAACCAGGAATAAGACTCCAAAGCAATAAACCCGGTGCGAACCTCTCGCACCGGGTTTATTGTGTTTACAGCTGACATTTTAGAATATAGGGTCCGTTTCCACGATGACTTTAACATTTTGGATGCTGCGATCCTCGGGGCCTTTAACCGGAAGGCCTACTTCGACATGATCGATAATGTAATCGATGTTTTCCTGGGAAATGACTTCGCCCGGAAGCAGGATCGGAATCCCTGGCGGGTAGACATAAATGAATTCGGCAATAATGCGTCCTGCCGATTCCTTGAAAGGCACAACTTCCGTATCTCCGTAAAATGCATCGCGAGGGATCAGCGACAACTGCGGAATTTCCGGAGTTTTCACAACCAGCTCGTTAATCTCATTCACATGCATGTATTGATTGGAAAGCTCCCGGAGCGCTGTCAGCAAAATATCGATGGTCTCCCGATTGTCCCCCGGTGTAATGAGGCACAGAATATTGTACATATCACTGAGCTCCACCTCAATATTGTAGTGATCCCGCAGCCAGTTCTCGGTTTCATATCCCGTAATGCCGAGGTGGCGCACATGGATCGTCAATTTGGTTGGATCATAGGAGTGCGTCGCTTCCCCGCCTAATATTTCTTTTCCAAAGCTGTACAAACCTTCGATTTTGTTGACTTCATCACGTGCATATTGCGCCAACTCAATCGTCCTTGCAGCCATTTCGCGTCCATGGAGCGCCAAACTGCGGCGTGAAGTATCAAGCGATGCCAGCAGGATGTAAGAGGTGGAGGTTGTGGTCAGCATGCTGATAATCGTCTGTACGCGATAAGGATTGATGTATCCGTTCTTGGTATTCACGTTCAGCACGGAGCTCTGCGTCATCGAGCCGCCGAGTTTGTGGACGCTGGTCGCAGCCATATCGGCCCCCGCTTCCATGGCCGACATCGGGAGCTCTTCATGAAAATGGATCAATACACCGTGCGCCTCATCCACGAGAACGGGCACATTGTAGCTGTGAGCCAAATCCACGATTTCCTTCAGGTTGGCGCTTACCCCGAAATATGTCGGGTTAATGACCAGTACGGCTTTGGCGTCAGGGTGACGTTTTAATGCTTTCCGAACCGAGCTGATGGTGATTCCGTGATCGATTCCCACATTGGAATCCTGGGCAGGCGATACGAATACAGGCTTGGCCCCGGTGAAAATGATGGCGGAGAGCACGGATTTATGGACGTTGCGCGGTACGATGATTTTATCGCCAGGCGAACATACCGACATGATCATGGTCATGATCGCTCCGCTTGTCCCTTGGACACTGAAGTAGGTGTGATCGGCACCGAATGCGTCGGCTGCCAGCTTTTGGGCTTCCTCGATGACGCCTGTAGGCTGATGCAAATCATCCAGCGGCGCAATATTAATCAAATCTATAGAAAAGGCGTTATCCCCTATAAATTCCCGAAATTCGGCGTCGGTGCCGAGGCCCTTCTTATGTCCCGGAATGTGAAATTGCACGGGGTTTTTGGCCGCATGTTCTTTAAGTGCGGTGAAGAGCGGTGTACGACTATGGTCCATGGACGTTGTCACAACCTTTCCTTATGTTTATTTTGTTATGATTTGTTGATTTCTGTTTTTATATAAACAAAATTGAGTATAGCAAAATAGGGGGGGAATGCAAGGAGATTAAACGGCTTTTTTTGCTATGTCCCATAACGCTTCAAACTTTAGACATATTAAGGAGGAGCAACAAAGATCTTCATCGTTCCTTCATTAAAATATCATCCATAAAAAAACGTCTATCGACGTACTTTCTCAGAAGACAGATCGCGGTTAAAGGAAGTTTTTCTTGCGATTATGGAATTGTTCAGCTTCGCTGAAAATTTATAAATTCTATAATCTTAAAAAAAGAGCTGCAACAGCAGCCCTTTACATCAATATATCATGCTCATTAAAACGCCATTTTATAAAGCGGCAGCAGCGCCTCAAACGTCTCCTGCACCTTTTGCACCAGCTTGTCCCCTTCAAGCTTGACGGCTTCCTCGCGCGGGATGCGCAGTCCGCACATGACCTCAGCCTTTTTCACCTGCTTCAGCTTCTCAATCAGGCGCGTGAAATCCTCCTCGCTCATATCCTGATGAGAGGTGCCAGACGGGTTCATGTGATCCATGGACCAGTAAAAATTTTTAGGCAGTGCTTTTGCTGTTTTCTTCAGCTTGGCTTCCAAGTTGCCGGCAAACACGGTCTTGTTGGGGCTTTCGTAAATAATCGCGAAGATGACAAACAGATGGGTTCCGAACATGCCCACCTCAAAATGAGGCAGTGCTTTGTAGCCGCGTTTGCTGGCAGCCCAAGCGACCCAGGTGTCAATGGGAGGATTGACAGTGCGTCTTGCATGCTTCGCCACATGCACAAACATTTCTTCCCCAGCCAATGCCGATACATAAGGTGCCAACTCAGCCCCTAACGCCTCCAGCTTGGGTCTTACCCGTTCAATGAGAACCTCCATACGGGCTTCAAGCCCGGGAACGGAGAATACGTCGAAGTCTTGATCTGTAAATCCGGTAACCGTCATGGATGTGATGGCCTCCCTGTTGTTGATGATATCGTTACTAAACTCGGTTTTTGGATAACTTATTATACCATAAGGCGAATGGACATCACGCATTGCCCAGAAAAGCTTCACCGTATGTTCATGTGGGTTAAAAATAGTCAATAAACCAAGTTACCGTTACATAAGATGGAGTATAAGATATAGATAAGACAACATCAAAAGCAGCCATGGGGGAAATCTTCACCGCCGTTTAATGATCGGTAGTAAACCGGAGGAGGGAGTGCCGTGAATAAGAGCGAGGAAGTGGAGTATTGCAACCTGGAGCTCCGGTTTGATCGCCGGCATATCCAGGACCTAATCAAGGAATTGATCCAGGAAGGATATTCGCTTTATTGGAGCGAGAATGATACGCAGTTTGTCATTTCAATCCGAACAGGTCGCAAGCTGGTAAAGCTGCGGTTTCAACGAACAGGAAGCGGTTTTAAACTGGTAGGCGATTATATGATTCGTGATCCCAAACTCGCGGAATGGATGGAGAAATTGATCGAGAATACCCGTGGCCATGCTGTCGTCAAACGTTTCAAGGACCGGCAAATTTTGATCGAGAATATTTTGTTTGGTGAGGTCATAAGGCTCGTGGAAATATCCGGTTACCGGCAGCGGGTGCTGTTTCAGAAGGGGACGCCGATGACGGAGCAGGAAATGCTGCGGCTGTTTGAATCGGATGTAGGGGAACAGCGATTGCTGCTGTCGAGACTGGAAACCGATGATGAGCTTGAGAAGCTCCATGCGGCGCTGCAAGAGGGGGACGAAGACAAAATTTCGGCTTGCAAGCAAAGACTCCGTGAGCTTTCCTTGGAGCTGATGAGGCTGGAGTGGTAATGACTTCAACCCGGATACAAGTTTAAAGCACGAACAACACTCCGAAACTGAAGGGGTGTTTTCGCGCGTGTTCTGATTTTGTGACAGGGGTTCACTTGTCAAATGAAAAACGTTAATATAAGATTATTGCAAATCATCTCGGATAGGGATGGGTTGTTTAAAAATATATTGGAGCAAAGGATGGAGAACCAGATGTCAAAACAACAAATCGGTGTGATTGGCCTTGCTGTAATGGGAAAAAACCTGGCCCTGAACATCGAAAGCAAAGGCTTCACCGTTTCCGTATATAACCGCTCTCCGCAAAAAACGGAAGATATGCTGAAGGAAACCGAAGGCAAGCAAGTGAAGGGGACGTTCTCGATCGAAGAATTCGTGGATTCCCTTGAAACTCCTCGTAAAATCCTGATCATGGTACAAGCGGGACAAGCTACGGATGCTACGATTGAACAGCTGATTCCACATTTGGACAAAGGCGATATCATCATCGACGGCGGTAACGCTTATTTCCCTGATACACAGCGCCGCAGCAAAGAACTGGCTGAAAAAGGCTTTAATTTTATCGGTGCTGGGGTTTCCGGCGGCGAAGAAGGCGCATTGAAAGGTCCATCGATCATGCCTGGCGGACAAGAAAGTGCCTACAAGCTGGTTGAGCCTATTTTGACGGCTATTTCCGCTAAAGTTAACGAAGAGCCTTGCTGTACATATATCGGACCAGACGGTGCCGGCCATTATGTAAAAATGGTTCACAACGGTATCGAGTATGGCGATATGCAGCTTATTTGCGAAGCTTACCAATTGCTGAAGGACGTACTCGGCCTCGATGCGAAGGATCTGCACGGAATCTTCACAGAGTGGAACCAAGGCGAACTCGATAGCTACTTGATCGAGATTACGGCTGACATTTTCTCCAAATATGACGAAGAAACCGGCAAGCCGATGGTTGACGTGATTCTGGATACGGCGGGCCAAAAAGGAACAGGTAAATGGACAAGCCAAAGCTCCCTGGATCTGGGCGTGCCGCTGTCCATGATCACCGAATCCGTATTCTCCCGTTTCTTGTCCGCAATGAAAGAAGAGCGTGTGGCAGCAAGCAAAATCCTGAATGGTCCAAAAGCAGCTGCATTTGACGGCGACAAAGCCGAATTCATTGAAAATGTGCGCAAAGCGCTGTTTGCAAGCAAAATCGTATCCTATGCCCAAGGCTTTGCACAGCTTCGCGTAGCATCCGACGAGTACGGCTGGAACCTGCAATACGGCAACCTCGCTAAAATTTGGCGCGGCGGCTGCATTATCCGATCCCGTTTCTTGCAGAACATCACGGATGCTTATGAGAACAATCCTGAGCTGAAGAACCTGCTGCTGGATCCGTTCTTTACCGATATTATTGAATCCTATCAAGATGCATGGCGTAAGGTTGTTGCTTCCGCGGTATCCTTGGGCATCCCGGTTCCTGGGTTCTCCAGCGCGCTTGCATACTACGATAGCTATCGCACCGCAAACCTGCCGGCAAACCTGCTGCAGGCTCAGCGTGACTACTTTGGAGCTCACACGTTTAAACGCGTGGACAAAGAAGGCACCTTCCACTATAACTGGATGGATTAATTCTGCCTCTATGGCAGCATGAATGCCATCCTCCCTGGATGGATTAATTCTGCTTTTTCTAGCAGCATAAATGCCATCCTCCCTGGATGGATTAATTCTGCTCTCTATGGCAGCATGAATGCCATCCCTGATGGAGCCATTTCACTCTGGGGAGCTAGAATGATTTCCGTTCGCCGGGGGAGAGATCAGAGATTCAACCGTACGGGCTTGAGAAGGGGAGTGCGCCTCCGCCAGCTCAGGAAGTCCGTGCATGGCTTCTAAGAGACAGGTGCGGATGTCGTGGTTCTTTGTATGGATGTGGTTTCCGCTTCCGAGCAAGAGCAGCGCGGCTTCGCAGTAACTGTTGAAATTTTGCAGCAAACGTGGCTTTGAAAGATCCAGCAGTGCAGGATCCTTCAGAGCCACTTTTTTTTGGACAAAATGAAGCACCCAGATCACATCTTCGCGGCATAGCGGGTAGGCGGGGTCGAGAATCCGGCGGATGCGCTTGGCAGCGGAAGAGAGACCGGTTGGACGAAAAGACATAATATATTCACTCCTTTCTTCGAATCTTGTATTCTTGTAATTAGTATATGACAATAGGGAACCAGATAGACTCGATAAAATTGGAGCTTTACTTTGGGGTTACTCGCATAAGAACAATTTAGCGAGTCAGGTCCATTGTCGAAAGATTTGGGGCTGTGGTATGATATGAGCAACCTTTACAGTGAAGCAGCAAATGGGGTGTCAAATTGGATAAGATAGGTAGGAACATCATTCTGATCGGGATGATGGGTACGGGCAAGTCAACCGTAGGGCGTCTCCTGGCAGACACGCTCGGCTACACCCTGGTCGATCTGGATGCGGAAATTGAGAGGATGGAAGGCAGAACGATTTCCGAGATGTTTGAAGCGGATGGAGAGCCGTATTTCCGTGAGGCAGAATCTGTTGCACTGCGCAGCGTTTTGCAGCGGAAAGGCATTGTCGTAGCGTCCGGCGGAGGTGCCGTGCTTCGTTCCGAGAACTGTGATGTAATGAAACGTGGTGGCTGGGTCGTTGCTCTTACAGCGGATGCTGCCAGCATTGTTGAACGGGTACGTGGTGATGCCAATCGGCCGCTGCTTGCGGGGGATGTCGAAGATAGAGTTCGGCGTATCCTGGATGAACGAAAGGACAAATACCTGTTTGCGGATGTCATAGTGGATACGGTTGGCCGATCCGCGGGGGATGTAGCGACTGACATTTTAACGCATTACCGCGGCTAAGATGGTCAGCGAACGACCTGAGGCGATGATCATGGATCAGTCTCTAAGGTGCATCTGTAGATTGTACTTGGGTCGGTTCATGCAAAAAAAGGCGGGAATCACGATCATCCCGCACCTTCTTCATGGCCTGTCTATTCTTCATCGTCATGCCACTGAAGCATGCCGCCCTTCATGTTGATTACATTAGTCAAGCCCTGGTGATTCAAAAATTCGCATACATGTTGACTGCGACCACCGCTGCGGCAGATGAAGACGACCTCCTGATCGCGCGGAATTTCGTCCAGACGATTCGGAATCTCGCCCATAGGAATATGCTTGGCACCGCTGATCATGCCGGCTGCAACTTCCTCGTCCTCGCGGACATCAATCATGTACACATTTTCGCCGTTTTGAAGCCGGCTTCTAAGCTCCGATGTTTCCATTTGAGGGATCGGTTTCATCATATAGACCTCTTTTCTGATAATAAATGATTAAGATCGTAACGATCTGAATTTCCAGTTCACATGAACTATGATAACCAAGCGGTTCTTTCCCTGTCAATTTATACTAAGGGAGATTTCAAGGTTGGTTCATCATAACCTAATATATACAAGGAGAGATACATACGATGGATGTAATCGTCAAGCCTACGCCTATATTAAACGGAGAGATTGGAGCGTTATCCTCCAAGAACTATACAACTCGTTACTTGCTGGTAGCTGCACTTGCCGAAGGAACGAGCACGATCTATTACCCAGCTCATAGCGAGGATAGCGACGCCATGAGACGCTGTATCCGGGATCTCGGGGCCGTGATCGAGGAGGACGAGGAGAAGGCGGTCATTACGGGCTTTGGCAAATCGCCGCGGGATGTGAAGGAACTGAACGTCGGTAACGCCGGTGCCGTTTTGCGCTTCCTGATGGGCGTCACGGCGTTGTCGAAAGAGGTTACCTTTGTCAATACCTATCCGGAATCACTGGGCAAACGTCCTCATGATGATCTCATTGAGACGCTTGGTCAATTGGGCGTGGAAGTGGAGCATAATGAAGGAAAACTGCCGATCACGATTCGTGGCGGTCAGCCGAAAGGCGGAAAGCTCACCGTATCTGGCGAAGTGAGTTCGCAGTACTTAAGCGCACTGTTGTTCTTAACGCCGCTGCTTGCCGAGAACAGCGAGATTACCGTTACCGGAGATTTGAAATCCAAGGTCGTTATCGGTCAGACCCTGGAAGTGCTGGAGCAAGCGGGCATTACGATTCATGCAGCGGACGATTATACATTCTTCCGGGTTCCTGGCGGTCAATCCTACGAAGCGAAGACCTATACCGTTCAAGGCGATTATCCGGGCTCTGCTGCCGTCCTGGCGGCGGCTGCGGTCACGCAGTCGGATGTAACCATCCGCAATCTGTCAGAGGACAGCAAGCAGGGAGAGCGGGCTATTATTGACGTCCTGCGGATGATGGAGGTTCCCCTCACGCACAAGGACGGAAATGTCCATGTCCAGGGCAACCGAACCCTGAAGGCTTTGGAATTCGATGGAGATGCAGCGACGGATGCGGTACTAGCGATGGTTGCGGCAGCAGTGTTTGCGGAAGGAACCTCCCGATTCTACAATGTGGAGAATCTCCGCTATAAGGAATGCGACCGGATTACGGATTATTTGAACGAATTGCGCAAAGCCGGAGCCAACGTTGAGGAACGCCAGGCCGAGATCATCGTTCACGGCCGTCCGGAAGGCGTCGAGGGCGGTGTGGAGATCAATGCCCATTATGATCATCGGGTCATTATGGCCCTGACTGTGGTCGGACTTCGCGCGCATCAGCCGATCCGGATTAAGGATGCGCATCATGTGGCCAAGTCGTACCCGCAATATTTTGATCACATGAAGGCGCTTGGAGCCAATGTAGAATGGGTAAAATAAAGGAATAGCCAAGCGGCTCGTCTATTACGAATGGAAAGGTGGTCATGAAGCATGGCATTTGAAAATCCTACGCGCGAAGAAATCGCGGATATATTGCGAAACGCAGGCAATATCGCTGTTGTCGGTCTGTCTGACCGGCCGGATCGTACATCCCATATGGTTTCTGCTGCGATGCAAATGCGCGGATACCGGATTATCCCGGTTAATCCTGGTGCAACAGAAATACTTGGGGAGAAGAGTTATCCATCCCTGAAGGACATTCCGGAGCCGATCCATATCGTCAATGTGTTTAGACGCAGTGAATATTGTGCCGATGTGGCGCGGGAAGCTGCCGAGATTGGAGCTAAGGTGCTCTGGCTTCAGCAGGGCATTATCAGTGAAGAGGCGGCGGCCATCGCGGAGAAGAGCGGCATGATTGCCATCATGGACCGCTGCATTAAGGTGGAGGATTCCATCGCTTTGGGCGGGCGTTAAGATTTGAGTCGGTGAATTGGAATTAGGAGCAAGCCTTATGTTGAAGCAGCCGCTGGCAGACTGGACACGATCCGGGCCTGCCGAGGCACTGCTCGTGAGGCTTGCTTTTCTATGTGGCATTTGCCCTGATTTCTTTTTGACAAAAACAGGCGCAGCGCTTACCATCAAGGATAGAAAGGAGGGCTCGCCTTGAATTGGTTGGGATCATTACAACAGCTGGGCAGAGCAGTTATGCTCCCTACAATGGCGCTTCCGGCGGCAGCTCTCCTGCTTAGCGTGGGGAGTCTGCCATGGTCGGCGTGGGGCTTCGGAACCTTGGGCGAGATTGCCCAGGCGGCGGGGCACGGCGTGTTTTATTATATGCCGTATTTATTTGCCATCGGTGTCGCATGGGGGCTCTCGAACCAGGGAGGACCCGCAGGTCTTGCCGCTTTGGCTGGCATGTTCATTTACGATCAGGTTATATCCCGTCTCGGGGACGGGAGTGTACAGCCCTCGACCTTGATTGGGATTATTTTTGGGGTAATGTCCGGTTACGTTTATAACCGGTTCAAACATATTAAGCTTCCAGAAGCTATACAGTTTTTTGGGGGCTCCCGATTTGTGCTTTTGTTCATGGGGCTGTTCTCCACGATATTTGCATGGATCATGCTGGGGATGGCTCCTATGGTACAGCGCGGATTAGATGCCTTTTATGATCTGACCGTACATATGGGGGCATTCGGATTATTTCTCTACGGAATTTTGTACAGGGTACTGACGGCATTTGGTCTGCATCACTTGTTGAATAACGTCTATTGGTTTCAGCTGGGCTCGTACGAGACGGAAGACGGTACCGTCGTTCAGGGGGATTTGCCCCGATTCTTCGCGGGTGATCCGACAGCGGGCGACTTCATGGCCGGGTTGTTCCCGATTATGATGTTTGCCCTGCCGGCGATTGCATTTGCCATTATTCAAGAGGCGCGGGAAGATTTGAAGCCGAAGGTGAAAAAAACGTTTATGCGGTCCGCGCTCGTCTGTTTTTTGACCGGGGTATCGGAGCAGATCGAATTCGCGTTCTTATTCGCGTCTCCTTATCTGTATGTGCTCCACGCCCTGATGGCCGGTTTCGCGATGGTGCTTACCTATGCGTTTGATATCCACCACGGGTTTTCATACTCGGCTGGATTTATCGATTACGTACTCAATTTTCACTTGTCGCAGAACGCCTGGATCATCATACCGATCGGGGCCGTATACGGCATCGTTTACTATTTTTTGTTCCGCTGGGCCATTCGCACCTTCGAAATCCCGACACCCGGTCGTGAAGAAGGCTCGGCGCTGGAAGGCCGGGCAGGAGACATCCCCTATCAGGCACCGCTTATTCTGGAGGCGCTTGGTGGGAAAGACAACATCGTTCAGGTCCAATCCTGCATGACGCGTCTTCGACTGACCGTATACAATGACCGCCAGATTGATTCGGACGCACTGAAATTGCTCGGTTCAGCCGGCATCATCAAGCTGGGCGGCGGGAATGTCCAGGTGGTATTCGGGACGTATTCCGAGCTCATCCGCGAAGAGATAAATAAGCTGATGCAGCAAGATTTACCGCGCGTTCTGTTCAGCGCGCCCGTACAGGGACGCATGCTTCCGATTGATGAAGTACCGGATGATATTTTTGCCGCCAAGCTTGTCGGCAACGGCGTGGCGTTCATTCCGGAAAAAGGGGAACTTGTATCCCCGGTATACGGAACCGTGATGCATGTCTATCCGACGATGCATGCCATTGGCATTTCAACGCCGGATGGACTCGAGGTGTTGATTCATATCGGGATCGATACCTCTCAACTGAAAGGACCGTTTACAGCTGTGGTAAGCGAAGGGGATACTGTCGAGCCGGGGCAATTGCTGGTCAAGTTCGATCTGGCATATTTAAAGACACATGCCGCATCACTGGCCACACCGATGGTGATCACCAATCCCGATAAAGTAAGATCTTGGAGCTTTGCTCCATTCAAGTCCGTTAAGAGAGGACAGTCATCTGTCATGTCCGTCGTATTAAATGAGAGTAATGCTGGGGGTAGAGAATCATGATACAAGGCATTGGCGCAGCAACAGGCGTAGCGATCGGTAAGGCTTTCGTACTGCCGCATTGGGAGCTGGACCTTCCGGATTCCGAAATGGATGCTGTCGATTTAGCCAAAGAGTTCGAGCGCTTATATGAAGGCATACGAACCTCCAAGAATGAAATTGAATATATCAAGAACGAATTCAAGGAAATGGTGGGGCACGAGGAGTCGCAGATCTTTGATGCGCATCTGGCCATACTGGAGGATCCCGTATTCATGAACGAAATTCAAGGGATCATCGAGCGCCAGTACAAGGCTGCCGAAGTAGCAGTTAAAGAGGCGATCGATCATTTCGTATCCATGTTCGATTTGCTGGACGACGAGTATATGAAGGAGCGGGCACTGGATATTAAGGATGTTGGTAATCGGCTGCTCAAGCATCTTCTCGGTGCTCCGGAAGTCAAGCTTCCGGCTGATACGCAGCCTTATATTTTGGTTGCGAAGGAACTTTCTCCGTCTCAGCTCGTGCATCTTAACCCTTCCCACGTTCTTGGCATCGTGACGATGACGGGTGGCAAGACCTCTCACTCGGCGATTATGGCCCGCGCTCTCGGCATACCGCTTGTATCCGGGATTGAGAACAAGCTGGATCATCCGATCCAGACCGGACAGCATCTGGTTGTGGATGGGGATGAAGGCTTGCTGTATTTGGAGCCCGACACGCTGGTTGTAGAGCGTTACGAAGGGATCCGAGAGCAGCAACGGAAAAAGAAAGAGCAGCTGCAGCTCCTGGCAACCGTTGATGCGGTTACGAAGGATGGAACATATTTCAATCTGGCCGCGAATATGAACTCCGTTAAAGAAATGGAGATTGCGCTGAAGAACGGCGCACAGGGAGTCGGATTGTTCCGGACGGAATTTTTGTATATGGATCGCCACAACTTTCCTTCGGAAGAAGAGCAATTTGAAGTGTATAAACTGGTTGCCGAGAACGCAGGTGAGTCCTCGGTCGTGATCCGTACGCTGGACATTGGCGGCGATAAACAGTTGGATTACTTCGGGCTGCCGGAAGAAGAGAACCCTTTCCTGGGTTATCGTGCCATTCGTATCAGCCTGGATCGCACAGAGCCGTTCCAGACCCAGCTGTCCGCCATTCTGAGGGCCAGCGCTTTTGGTAACGTCAAAATCATGTATCCGATGATATCCTCGATAGAGGAAGTCAAGCAGGCTAATGCCGTGCTGCGGCGTGCGATGGCCGATTTGGACCAACGCGGCATCGCATACGATCCCAACATTAAGGTCGGCATCATGATTGAGGTGCCCGCGGCAGTTACCATCTCGGATCTGTTGGCAGAGGAAGCCGATTTCTTCAGCATCGGGACGAACGATTTGGTTCAGTATGTGCTGGCGGTAGATCGGATGAACGAGCAGATCGCGCATATGTACCATCCATTTCATCCTGCGGTCTTGCGCATGCTTCGGACGACGGTGGAGGCTGCGCATGCGGCAGGCATACCGGTCAGCGTGTGCGGAGAAATGGCTGGGGACGAGCGGGCGATTCCGATATGGCTGGAGCTTGGCGTTAAGGATCTAAGCATGTCGCCGCAGTCCTTGCTTCGCGTGAAGCATCGGATCTTGAATACCAATGCGGCAGAAGCGAAGGGGGAGGCAGCGGCTTGCTTCAAATTGCGTACCAGCTCCGCTGTCGAAGAGCGTCTAAGCGCGTTTGCCGAACGCAGCAGTTATCTGAACGGAACTAACGGTACGGACAGCACGGCCTCTTAAAAAGCCAACCTCAAGAAGAAGGATGTCGTTACAATACTCATGTTTCTTTTTTGAGTGGACAAGCTAAGCTATACCCACATGAAAAAACAGCTGCCTATCTCACCAGGAGTCCTTCTTGGTGAAATGAGCGGCTGTTTTTGTGTGGTGCAGGGGAGCTTTCAGCCTTGCTGTGCCAGAGCATCGCAAAAAGCTTTGCCGTACGGCGGCAGATCCGGTGGACGGCGGGCGGAAATAATATGACCGTCAGTCACGACGGCTTCATCCTTCCAGATTGCACCGGCATTTTCCATATCGTCGCGGATCCCCGGTGTGGAAGTAACCGTAACGCCGTCCAGGATTTTGGCAGAGATGAGTACCCATCCGGCGTGGCAGATCTGTCCGATCGGTTTTTTGTCCGCATTCATTTCTTTAACCAGTTGAAGGACTTTATCATAACGGCGCAGCTTGTCCGGCGCCCAGCCGCCCGGAACGAGAATTCCATCATAATCCTTGCTGTTCAGGTCTTCAAATGAATATTCGGCTTGAGCGGGAACACCATATTTGCCCGTGTAAGTTTTTCCTTTTTCCAACCCGGCAAGATGGACTTCCGCCCCTTCCTCACGGACCCGGTAAACGGGATACCATAGTTCCAGATCCTCAAATTCTTCGTCTACAAGCGCTATTACCTTTTTTCCAGCCAATCTCATGATTGATATAACCCCTTTCTCGCAGATTTCCTCATGTATCCGTATGACTGTTCTTATTGTAACAAATATGGAGGGCAGTTTCATAGGAACGAGCAAAGAACAAACATTTGGAAACATATCTGGTAAATAAAGCATTATCACAAATTAGCAGGATTCTTTGGTATGATAGTCGAATAGAACTAGTTTAGGTGACAGATTTGTGACATAGGCTGTTGGAATTAGATTACGTGATAGGATTTGGGGTGGGCATTTTGTTCAAAACCTGCAACTGTGGACAATGGATGAAGTTGGAATTAAGAAAGCTGATTCATGAAAGAAAGACTCGAATATATCATGTTCCTGTTTATGCCTGTCAGGCTTGCAAGAAGTATGAGCTTCTGCCTCTTATTAAACCGGATTTACTTCGCTATCTCGCATCGATTAGCAATGAGACTGGACGAATACACGTTTCGTTCGCAGATGTTAATGAGTCTGCATACGTACTTCGAGAAGTGTTCCGTACATACGATGATGATTCGTCGGTAGAATGGCAGACACGCTGTATGGAAGTTTTTGATGAGCGGATCAATATGCTGTTGGATCTATTTCGTTATGCCCAGAGCTTGGGCGACGGTGACTGGATGAGACAAATTGAGGGGCGGCTCGAGCAGTTAAGCACGATTAAATCTCTCGTTCCTGAAAATTCGGGAAATTATGCAAGATAATTTTCAGAAAATTTTCTCGGTTGTTGGATTTTTCACGCACTTTTTGTTAGGATAGAGGATAGGAACTTCAATACAATGAAGGGAATGTATATCCTATGGCGACGTTGACGAAAATGACTACTATAGAAGAGTTGCGCAGCACCCTTGAATCTTCGGAGCAGAGGCCCTTGCTGATGTTCAAACATAGTACCAGATGCCCAATTAGCGCCGGAGCCTATAAGGAAGTGCAAGCTTACCTGGAGGACCAGCCGAACGAGCGGATCGACTATGTATGGATTGATGTCATTGCCGACCGTCCGGTGTCGAGTCAAGCTGCGGAAACTCTAAGCATACAGCACGAATCGCCACAAGTTATTCTTGTAAAAGAAGGAGCGCCAGTCTGGCATACATCCCATTCCCATATTACGGCTGAAGCGCTGAAGGCTCAATTGGACGGCATCTAATGCCGTGTCGTTGCACAAAGCAGTAATTTGTCGTATCATAAATTCAATTGGTATTGAACGAATGAAAATCTATTGGCAATGGAGAGAAGGAATTTGACGGTAACCATTTACGATGTTGCGCGCGAAGCAGGCGTTTCCATGGCGACGGTATCACGGGTTGTAAACAATAACCCGAACGTTAAGCCTCAGACCCGGAAAAAAGTATACGAAGCGATTGAACGTTTAGGGTATCGTCCGAATGCGGTAGCCAGAGGTCTGGCCAGCAAGAAGACCACAACCGTCGGCGTTGTGATCCCTGACATTTCGAACTCGATCTTTGCGGAGATTGCCCGTGGTATTGAGGATATTGCTAACATGTACCACTATAATATAATTTTGTGTAATGCCGACAAACGTAAGGAAAAAGAAATCCGCGTTATCAACACATTGCTTGAGAAGCAAGTGGACGGTTTGTTGTTTATGGGTGGAACGGTGACGGACGAGCATATCCAGGCGTTCCAGACATCGGCTGTGCCGATTGTTCTATGTGCGACAAGTGACGAGAGAGGTTCTTACCCTTCCGTTGACATTGATCATGAACAAGCTGCGTTTGATGCGGTAAACACTCTGATCCGGCACGGGCACCGTGAGATTGCCATGATCAGCGGCACGCTTCAGGATCCGGCGAACGGTTATGCACGTTTCCAAGGGTACAAGAAGGCGCTGGAAACTGCCGGCATCGAGTATCAAGAGGATCTGGTGCGTATTGGTAACTATCGCTATGAGTCCGGCGTGGAAGCGATGAAATACTTCCTGGGACTTAAGAAGAAACCGACGGCTATTTTTGCTGCTACCGATGAGATGGCAATTGGCGCTATTCATAGCATTCAGGATGAAGGCTACAAAGTGCCGGATGATTTCTCTATTATCAGCGTAGATAATATTCGGATGGCATCGATGGTTCGTCCACAGCTGACAACGGTAGCTCAACCGATGTATGATTTGGGAGCCGTAGCTATGCGCTTGCTTACCAAGCTGATGAAGAAGGAGAATGTGGAGAATCCTCGCGTGATTCTGCCGCATGAAACGATTCTTCGGCTTTCGGTTAGTCATGTGAACGAGTAAGAAGTGTGAATGAAAGCAATTTACCATTTTGAAGAAAGCTCCTGGTTTTAAAGGGGCTTTTTTCTGGTGGGATTATTTTGTGGTCTTGAATTCAGGAGGGATATCGGTATGACAACACAGGTTATTGGCCTAATCGGGGCCATGGACGAAGAAGTGGAAATGCTGTTCAGTCAACTGGAGAATAAAGAAACGGCAGTTCGTGCAGGGGTTACATATGCTTCGGGAACGATTCATGGCAAGCGCGTCGTTGTATGCAAGAGCGGAGTGGGTAAGGTGAATGCCGCGGTTACTACGCAAATCTTGATTGATACTTATGGCGTTTCCAAAATATTGTTTACCGGCGTGGCGGGCGCGCTGCACCCGGAGCTGAACATTGGCGATATCGTCATCTCTTCCTCCTGCATGCAGCACGATATGGACGTGACGCCGCTCGGCTTTGCGCGCGGCGTGATTCCGTATCAGGCAGTGTCTGATTTTCCTGCTGATCCCTCGTTGATCGAGCTGGCAGAGGAAGCGTGCAAAGAGCAGGCGGCGAATCATTACGTCATCGGAAAGGTTCTTTCGGGCGATCAGTTCATTGCCAGTCGTGATACAGTACGGACGCTTCACGAGGATATGAACGGGGTTTGCGCGGAAATGGAAGGCTCTGCCGTTGCCCAGGTATGTTATATGAACGGTGTGCCTTATGTGGTAATCAGATCCATGTCGGATAAGGCTGACGGTTCTGCCCATGTCAACTTTCCTGAGTTTACCGTGAAAGCTTCCAAGCGTTCACACGAAATCGTGAACTACATGCTGGGCAAACTCTAGTAAAAACTTTGTGTAAGTGGTAGGCATACATATCCAGTATGCATCTCTACAGACAAACTCCCCGAGGGCAAGCCCTTGGGGAGTTTGTTTTTTTATTTATTGGGTATCGACTTAATACATAAACCGCTGTCTGAAACGGATACGATCGAATTGTTCTTGTGATGAAAGCGGTACGTGCCGTCCGATTCTGACCATGAGACAGTTGGCAGGATGGGAGCAGATTTCCGGATCGTCGGTTGCGTACCACTCCATATCTACAATTTTCATTAACCGCTCCATCATTTTGCGGTAATCCCATACGTTAAGGCCGCTTCCTTTAAGATCCCAATGCCAGTAGTACTCGGTCGTAAACACGATGTAACGCTCCATCTGTTCTTCTTCAAATGCAGTCTTTATCATCTGCTGCCCAAGTCCCAGAGAACGGTAATCTTTCGCTACCTCGATGGCACCAAGTTCAATCAAATCTTCCATATTGCCCTCAGACCAGCGTTCCTGCTCATCCGGGTGATGAAACGTTACATATCCAACGATCATATCTTGGTCTCTCGTGATGATGATTCTGCCTTCGGGCAGGCCTGCAATTTCCACCAATGCCTCATGCTGCTCCGCAGGACGACGAAATGCCTTGAGATCAGGGTGCATGGTTAGCTCGGATAGTTGCTCGGGAGGTACAGGTCCTTCGATGATCAGGCGGCGGTCTTCAGGGAACAAAACATGAGACTGGTATACCTTGCAGTGTTCCATCCGTTACGCTCCTTTCAATTCCATACCCTACTTATAGCAAAAAAATAAAAAAATGAAAAGCAATGACAGGCAAACGAGAGCTATGATATAATCTTTTCGACATAAAATCTTCACATTTGTGTCGTACTTAACGATATGTTTCCTTGCGAATTCAGGGGTTAATGACTCGATGACTGCGACAACGTGACGACCCACCGCAATGTGTAAAATGTATGTTTCATTCAATCATTTTGTAAGCGCTGTCCACTATGAGGAGACCGATTTGAGAATGAGGAGGATGTTATCATGAATCAAACGCATAGCGAAATATTGCCAAGTGAAGTTTCACATTCCAATATGAAGAGTTACGAGCAGGCACGCTCCGAGTTTTCATGGGACGAAATCGAGAGACATTTTACTTGGTATGAGACGGGCAAAGTGAATATGGCCTATGAAGCTATAGATCGTCATGTGGCAGAGGGGCGAGGAGATAAGGTAGCTCTCTTGTATAGTGACGCCAATCGTGAGGAATCTATTACTTATGCGCAGTTGAAAGAAAAATCCGACAAGTTCGGTAATGTACTCCGTAAATATGGTGTTGGCAAAGGTGATCGGGTATTTATCTTTATGCCGCGCGGTCCTGAGCTCTATGCCGGTTTGCTGGGCATTCTGAAGGTTGGCGCCGTGGTCGGCCCATTGTTCGAGGCGTTTATGGAGACGGCTGTAAAGGATCGTCTGGAGGACAGTGGAGCGATTGCACTGATTACGACGCCTGCACTGTTGTCACGCGTGAAGCGAGACGAGTTGCCTGAACTGAAGCATATTTTTGTCGTGGGCGAGATTGAAGAGGAGGACCCGCGGCTAGTAAGCTACCACGAGGAAGTTGAAGCTGCATCAAGTGAGCTGGAGATTGAATGGCTTGAACGGGAAGATGGATTGATCATGCACTATACGTCAGGCTCTACCGGGAAACCGAAGGGCGTGTATCACGTGCAGAATGCCATGATTCAGCATTATTATACGGGCAAGGTTGTTTTGGATTTAAGGGAAGATGATATATATTGGTGCACGGCGGATCCGGGCTGGGTTACCGGTACGTCCTACGGTATTTTTGCACCATGGTTGAATGGAGTTACCAATGTCATTCGCGGAGGCCGTTTCAGTCCGCAGGATTGGTACAGCACTTTGGTGAACAATAAGGTAACGGTATGGTACAGTGCTCCCACCGCCTTCCGCATGTTAATGGGTGCCGGCTCCGAGCTTATCGACCAATATGATCTGAGCCATGTACGGCATATTTTATCCGTTGGCGAGCCGCTTAATCCCGAGGTGGTGCGTTGGGGACACAAGGCTTACAAGCAGCGTATCCATGACACATGGTGGATGACAGAGACTGGCGGACAGTTGATCTGTAATTACCCGGGCATGGCGATCAAGCCAGGATCCATGGGACGCCCAGTGCCGGGCATTACAGCGGCTATCCTGGACGATCAGGGGAAAGAAGTGGCTCCGTACACGATGGGGAACTTGGCAATCAAGACACCTTGGCCGTCCATGATGAGAAAAATTTGGAATAACGAGGCGAAGTATGAAGAATACTTCCGAATTCCGGGCTGGTACATTTCAGGTGATTCGGCATATATGGATGAAGAAGGATACTTCTGGTTCCAGGGCAGAATCGACGATGTGATTAATTCGTCCGGTGAGCGAATCGGACCGTTCGAAGTCGAGAGCAAGCTGGTTGAACATCCGGCTGTTGCTGAAGCAGGCGTGATCGGTAAGCCTGATGTTACCCGTGGCGAGATCATTAAAGCCTTTATCTCTTTACGTGAGGGGTATACACCTACTCAGGAGCTCAAGGATGAAATTTACCGTTTTGTGAAGGAAGGACTCTCCGCCCATGCCGCGCCTCGTGAAATTGAGTTTAAGGATAAACTTCCGAAGACACGCTCCGGTAAGATTATGCGCCGCGTACTGAAAGCGTGGGAGCTGGATCTTCCGACAGGCGATCTGTCCACGATTGAAGATTAAAAGCGTGATCAAGACAGGGCTGACAATGAAGATGGTGGACCACCATTTTCATTGTCAGTTTTTTTGAGACAGGCGCTTTTCCTTTTACCAAAAGAATGAACTAGACTAGAAGTTTCTATTTAAGCCAAAATAAAACCAGCCCTTCCAACAGATGATCTCTGTAGAGGGGCTGGCTTTTTACTATTTCAATCTATTTTTTCTCAAAATATACGGCCGGTGAAGCAGCAGATTCACCGATTGGATTTACGGCAGTTATTCTAAAGGTACCGCCGATTGGGTTACCAGAGGAGTAATAGAACTCCGTGCTCTTACTTGAGCCAAGAATCTGGTAATTGCCGTCACTATTTGGACTGATGTAGATGTTGTAGACCATAACCTCTTCCTCTGGAGCATTGCCGCTCCAGGTGGCCTGAAAGCCCTCAGGGGTAGCTACAAGGGTCGGCTGACCTGGTGCAGACGGTACGGTAGCAGCACCTTCATCCCCAAGTTCCAGGTCGATATTGGGATCTCCCTCAGTCAAGCCGTCATCCGGATTATCGATGTCGTCATCCGGATTCGCATCGTTGTCGCCCGGTACTTCGAATCCAGGCGCTGTGCCGCCCACAATGGCGCTTGGCTCAGATACTTTGCCGGCAACGTCAACGGCGACAACGTAATAGGAAGTAAACATTCCGTCAGCTCCAAGTCCCGAGAAGACAAGACTCTCATCGCCAAGCACGACCTGCCCTTGATGTGTATACGGACTTCCGTTAACGGACTTAAAGAGCCGGTATCCGACTACATCAGGAGATCCGCTGGCATTAAAGCTGATCGAGCCGCTGCCCATCGAATAATGAACGTTTTTCGGTGGAGTAGGGGCTTTGCCATCATCCGTTCTAGGGTCGAGCCTGCTTGGCATCCCTTTCTTCGCGTCCTGCGGCAGATAAGATTCCAGTGATCTCTTTTCACCTTTCATGACCTTCAGGGCGTTCTGCAGCTCTATAATCAGCTCATCGATGGGTTTCTCGCGCTTGATTACGATTTGTTCTCTCAACATATCCAGAGGCGTTGCTTCATGTGGAATGTAATTTACACCCCGATAGGTGATATATTTCGCTTTTGCGATGCCATCATCGCTTTCGGTAGGCACAAACTTCACATTAAACAGATCCGTTACGAATCTGTCCGTTAAGGCGGTCGGCAGTTTGCCGCTGTACGCCGAAACCGTTTTGGAGGTTATGCCTTCAGGCTTCTCAAACGTTTTGGTTGGGAACAGATCCGGCTTAACGTCGGTTGCTTCGTTCATGATTCTTGCCCAAATGGCCTGTGCGTGCTTGCGCTGGTCTCCAACGAGCGTATTTTTTTGTTCTTTGTATCCGACCCATACGCCAAGCGTCACATCAGGCGAGTATCCCATGAACCAGACATCCCCGTAGTTCTGGGTAGATCCGGTTTTACCAACGACCGGAACCTCATTGAATTTCTTGTACGTGTCTCTGACCTTGCTGCCTGTTCCGTTCGTGATGACGGTTCGGAGCATATCCGTCATAAGATACGCTGTCTGCTCGGAGAACACCTGCTCCGGTTTTACTTCATGTTTATAGACAATATTGCCTTTGGAATCCACGATTTTCTCAATCATGAAAGCATCCGTGAATTTGCCTTGATTGCCGATGGAACTGTATGCATTGGTGAGTTCTTCTACGGTTACGCCGTAATGAAGCCCGCCGAGTACACCTGTTGAAGCATTATAATCGCCGTCCTCCAAGGTAGTGATACCCAGCTTCTTGGAAAACTCCCAAGCCTTCTCGATTCCGACCGTGTTGTTAAACAGTTTGAGGGCCACCGTATTGGTCGAATCGTTCAATGCCTGTCGTGCCGTCATCAATCCTCTGTACCCGGTGTACGAGTTTTTGGGAATATGGAACACTTTGCTGTAGTCCTTTAAGATGATGGGGGAATCGTCCACCACGCTGGCAGGTTGAATCCCTCCCGAATCGAGTGCCGGTAAATAGGCGGCAATAGGTTTCATGGCAGATCCAGGTTGTCGTTTCATTTGTGTAGCGTAGTTCATTTGTTCTGTGTTAAAATCCCTGCCCTCAATCATGCCGAGAATGGCGCCGGTTTTGTTGTCGATCATCATCGCGGCGGTCTGCTCCATTCCTTTTTCCTGGCTGTCAGGCAAGTAGTTGCTGTCATCCTCCGCGATGGATCGCATGGTCTTGTATAGTGTCCGGTCGATGGTGGTGTAAACACGGTAACCGCCGGTGCTGAGCTGGGCCCGGGAAGCATCCATCAGATCGGAGTTCGCTTGCGTGCCTTTTGCGTTCTCTTCCGCTTCCTCGCTCAGCTGCATCAGAATATTCGATGCTTGACGTTCTACTTCCATCATGAGATAAGGATAAGTCACATAGGCCTTCTGCGTTCGAGGAGCAAGCGATTTTTTGATATCGAATGCCTTGGCCTCTTCATATTCGGCTTGCGTTATTTTGCCTTCTTCCAGCATGCTTGCCAGCACGCGGTGTTGCCGGTTTACTGCCCGGTTAAATGCTTTCTCGTCAAATTCTCCTTTGCCGTTGAAGGCCGAGTAGGAGGATGGAAGCTGCGGCAGACCTGCCAAATATGCAGCTTGAGCCACGTTCAGATCATCCAGCTTGTTGATGTTGAATATTCCTTTTGCGGCAGCCTTGATCCCGAACAGCTGGTATCCGCTGGAACCATTCCCGTAAGGAACCTTGTTCAAGTAGGCTGTTAAAATTTGGTCTTTACTCAAAAAGCGTTCCATCCGCATGGCAAGCAGCATTTCTTTTACCTTGCGGTTATCGGTTTTGTCGCGACTTAAAAAAGTGAGCCTGGCCAGCTGTTGCGTCAACGTGCTGCCGCCGGTTTGAACCGGTTCGTTCAGCACGCGTTCTTTTACGGCGCGAGCGGTACCTTTTATGTCAACACCCTTATGTGTATAAAAACGGTTGTCTTCTATGGATACGACGGCATCCTTAACAAGCTGGGGAATATCCTTGAATTCCACAGGTCGTCTGTCTTCTTCGGTTCTAAGCTGCCCGATCGGTGAGCCATCCGCGAAGTAGGCGAAGCCCGTTATGGCATTGTCGTTCACCGTATTCTCGATGAGAGCTCTGGATCTTACCGGCTCATTCTCAACAATAGAGGTCACGTAGCCCGCTACGGCTCCTCCGGCGAACAAAACGCCCATCAGACCCACCACAAAGAGCCATCCGATGACGGATCCGAGCACCCGCAGAAAGGACCGTTTACGCGGTTTCTTCTGTTTTTCAGGCTCTTGTTTTTTCTCCTCAACCATGAATGTATACTCCTCCTTTTAACGCACCTATTATAGCATAAATCGAAGGTTTTGAATCATGTGTCCCTA
The DNA here is from genome assembly GCF_049893405.1 of Paenibacillus sp. Dod16. Lineage (NCBI taxonomy): Bacteria > Bacillati > Bacillota > Bacilli > Caryophanales > Paenibacillaceae > Paenibacillus > Paenibacillus sp. Dod16. The sequence continues at coordinate 452,326 of NZ_JBNDYG010000005.1, read as the reverse complement.
TATAGCGTGTCCTTTTTTGAGGAAGATTGACTTTTTCGGAAAGCATGTGATACAAATAATGCAAAGTTCATATCGTGAAAAGCTTTGAAGGACCCCAGTAGAAGGCGGAGCCTTTCGTTTCCAGAGAGTCGGTGGGTGGTGCAAACCGATAACGAGCCCCTTTGAATTACCGTCCGGAGCTGACCGGGGGAAAAGAGGCGTACACCTGTGCGGCTGTTACAGTAGTCCGGTTCCGGGATGACAACCCGTTATGGCAATGAAGTGAGAATCCGTTCCTTGTGGTAACGGATTTTAATTAGGGTGGTAACGCGAGCGCTCCTACTCGTCCCTTGGGATGAGTAGGAGCTTTTTTTGCGTTCATAAATAGAGGGAGGCGTGCGGAAACATGAAATGGGATGGTATATCGAACGTTCAGCAGCAAGAGGTGGAACGGCAGATGGAGGTGATCTCCCGTGGAGCAGTGGAGATCATCCCGGAAGAAGCGATGAGGCAGAAGGTGATGAAATCGGTTGTAACCGGCGAGCCGCTGCGCGTGAAGCTGGGAATGGACCCGTCAGCGCCCGATCTTCACGTCGGGCATACCGTCGTGCTGCAGAAGCTGCGTCAGTTCCAGGAACTCGGACATGAAGTACAGCTCATCATTGGGGACTTTACCGGCAGAATCGGAGATCCGACAGGCAAATCGAAAAACGCGTAAGCAGCTGTCGGAAGAAGATGTTAGACGGCATGCGGAAACGTACAAAAAACAAATATACAAGGTATTGGATCCTGAAAAAACGAAGGTATATTACAACTCCGAGTGGCTTGCGCCGATGACTTTTGCCGATGTGGTCAGCTTATCGGCAAAAGTGACGGTGGCACGGATGCTCGAGCGCGATGATTTTACAAAACGGTATCAGAGCGGGCTTCCGATCAGCATCCATGAATTTTTTTACCCGTTGATGCAGGGGATGGATTCTGTGGCGCTTAAGACCGATGTCGAGCTTGGTGGGACGGATCAGAAGTTTAACTTGCTGATGGGACGCACCCTGCAGAAGGAGTATGGCTCAGAGCCTCAGGTTGCAATCACGATGCCGCTTATTGAAGGGCTCGACGGCGTACAGAAGATGAGTAAGAGCTTGGGCAATTACATCGGTATCGATGAAGATCCGAATGAGATGTATGGTAAGTCCATGTCCGTTCCGGATGAGCTCATGCTCAAATACTTCAACCTGGCCACGGATATGGCAAGTGAGGAGGTAACCAGCTTGGAGAAGGGGCTCCGGGACGGAGTTGTCCATCCCCGGGATGCCAAGATGAGTTTGGGGCACAGACTCGTTCGCATGTATCATGGGCGGGAGGCTGCGGATGCTGCACAGCAGCATTTTGTGACGGTATTCCAGCAGAAGGCACTTCCTGAAGACATTGAGGTTTACATGGTACCCGAAGGAGAATTGAAGGAAGGAAAGATTATGCTTATCAATCTACTGACACTGCTCGGTTTTGCCGCTTCCAATGGCGAGGCTAGACGGAGCATTCAGCAGGGGGCCGTAAAATGGAATGGGGAGAAATGCAGCGACATTTACGGTGAGATCGTGCCTCAGGATGGGGATGTGGTTCAAGTGGGCAGGCGTAAATTTGCCAGACTGAGGCTTTCTTAAGCTTATTGAACCTGAAGAGGATTCAATGAGACAGCAAAAACCCTGAAGGCCAAGGCCTTCAGGGTTTTTAGATTCCGAGTTAATCTTAACGGTTGTAGAATTCGACGATTTGTTTCTCATCGATATCTTGGGAAAGTTCGGAACGTTCTGGAAGACGGATGTATTTCCCTTCCATTGCTGCTTCATCAAATTCGAGGTAAGCTGGAAGATGTACACGGTTAGCCAAAGCTTCCTTGATGGAGGAAAGGCCGCGGCTTCTTTCACGAAGACCGATTACATCGCCAGTGCTTACAGCGTAAGAAGCGATATCGACTTTCTTGCCGTTCACAGTCACGTGACCGTGAGCTACCAATTGGCGAGCACCCGCACGGGAGTTGCTGAAGCCAAGACGGTAAACCAGGTTGTCTAGACGGCTCTCAAGCAGGAACATAAAGTTCTCACCAGCGATACCTTTCATGCCAGTTGCTTTGTTAAACAGGGTTTTAAATTGCTTCTCGCCCAAGCCGTACATATGACGCAGCTTTTGCTTTTCTTGAAGCTGCATACCATAGTTGCTGACTTTTCTCCGTTGGTTAGGACCATGCTGACCTGGAGGGAAAGGGCGTTTAGCCAATTCTTTACCTGTACCGCTCAGGGAGATTCCCAGACGACGGCTTAATTTAAATTTAGGACCGGTGTAACGTGCCATGTTATATAGACTCCTTTTTAATTAAAGTTTCATTAGGGCTCTATTTGCGCCGTATTTGTTTGCTCTACCGAAATCGCCGGAAGATCTGCCAGGAAAGTTCAGCCGCTGTCCTGTCAGTAACAAATAACGTGAGGGTGACACAACCCGCCCAAATTCATGGAATGCATTGCATTCTTACTCAACAATAAATATTATATGAAGTAATGATATAAAGTCAAGTTCAACCTGCAACTTACTATAACTTGGATTTTGTCTAATTTTGTCGATAGGTCCATGGACCTAAAAATATTGTGAAGAACGCATAAATTTTAATGCAAAAATGGGTAGAAAAGAGTAAGATGATATTGGATTAAGTAGTCTCATTTATCTAGTTACATATTGTAACATCTATCTGGTGTTTATGCAGCACCCTCCCAACATGTTGAACAGCTGGGTTACCGCCATTCGTGCGGCAGCCAAATGGATCCTTACATTATGAATCGGAACGCCAGTCTTGGATAGGCCTTTTATAATGGTGCAAAGGAGCGCCCAATATGTCAGAAGATCAACGGAAAGTGTATGAAAGCTCTCCCGGCTCTGCAGTTATGTTTCAGGATGCCGGGCCAATTCCTGGAAACGAGCCTTGCTTTTGGCTTCAGAGCTTGGATATTACACCTCATGATTTCCCTTATATTCAGCCTCTCATATCAGACAGCTATCTGGAGTGGCTAAGAGAAAGCGCAGGCACACAGGCGATGAAGAAATTCAGCTGGGCCCTTCTTTCTCATGAGGGAGCTTGGCTGACAGGGGCTTCCGATATAACGGAATACCTTAATGTAAGTGAAGATGAGACATTATCGCTTGCTTTGAACACCAAGGAAGCGGCCCAAGGAATGGGAAAGGGTTCGTTTGAGGGAAGCGTGCTGTGCGCTGTCCCGCTCTTCACTCGCATTCATGGTGATGTATTTGCGGTGATGGTCAGTGTTTCCTCACAGGCAATGGAGCCGGAACAATCACTTATGCTGACAGAAACATACGCCTTATTGTTTCGTTCCTGCTTCTATCGGAAGCTGGAGTACGTGTTTGCTGATGATCTGGAGAAAGTCCACACCCAAGCTGAGCGTGAGGTGCACAGGCGTTCCATCATGTTTCAGTATGTCAAACGGATGCATATCCAGATTGATGTGGACAGCGTGCTGGTGGAGGCTATCGACAGTGTCCTGGCGCTGTATCCCAAGGCCAAAGTCGAATTGTTTATGTCTCAGGACCATGAGAGTGGACATCCGCTTGTACGTCCTCTGCTGCTTCATCATTGGCAGAAAGAGGTTTATGTGCGGACATTTATGGAGGGTACCCTCACGATTGATGAACATGAGGAATCCGGTTCGATCGTGGAAATCGGGATTCCCATGGGAGGCAAGCAGGGCGTTTATGGCGTACTCCATGTGGAAGTGGACAAGTCCGAGCTGCCCGATATGGATCTGGAGCTGCTCGGGATGATGGCCGACGCTGCCGGCACCGCGTTTGAGAATGCCAAACTGTACGAGCAGTCCAATCTGATGATTCATGAGCTCCGTATGATTAATGAACTGACACAGCGGTTGAACAAAAGCCTGCATTTGGCGGAGATATTTCAATTTGCCAACCATGAGCTGCTAAAGATTCTTGAAGCCGATTACTGCTGCATTTTGATTTATAACGAGGAGCTTGGCGGTCTTGAAGTGGTATCCTGCAACGCCGAGTGGCTTGCCAAGGAGGTCTTTGAGAAGGATTATGGTTTGGGCGGCCTAGTCTATCATTCGAAGGAGCCCCTCATCCTGTCAGACTATCACGAAGAACGTCCGGCGGAATCCAGGCTAATGGAGAGCACTCATTCCAGCTCGATGATTGCTACTCCGCTAACCGTTAACGGTGAGGTACGGGGCGTTGTTCTTCTCACCCATGCGAAGCCGCATTATTTTTCCTATGACAGCTATCGGCTGCTTCAAGCTCTGACCAGCCATATTGGTCTGGCTATCGGCAATGCTTTTCTGCATGCGGAAGTGAGGAGAATGGCTAACCGGGATATGCTGACTGAACTGTATGCGAGACATTATCTTGACGAAATGATCCATGAATGTCAGAACCGTGATTTTTGCGGTTCTCTCATCGTTGTGGATATCGATGAATTCAAGCAGGTCAATGATACGTTCGGTCACCAGCGGGGGGACAAAATTCTGAAGCAGGTCAGCAGCATCGTGAAGACAACGATACGGCACAGCGATATTCCAGCCCGCTGGGGCGGTGAAGAGCTTGCCGTGTATTTGCCGGGACTCGGCATTCAACAGGCGATGCAGGTCGCCGAACGGATTCGCATAAGGGTATCGGAAGAGACCGATCCCCGCGTAACGGTGTCCTGCGGAATTTCCGAATGGAACTGGACCAATGACAAGATCAGCGTAGAGTCTCTCTTCTATCGAGCGGATATGGCCCTTTACGAAGCGAAGAATGGCGGCCGCAACCGGATTGTCGTGGAGAGGGCGGAAGCTGAAATCGGACTGGATTAAAAACCCTGCAGCTATTTAGTGGCTGCAGGGTTTTTTCTGTAATCTGCATAATGTAAGGGGCCGCGGATAGCCTAAGAGCAAGATCAACGAGAGGCTGATGATTATGAGAATGAGAAGATCACGGAGCGTCATCGGAATGGTTTTGTTTGTCTTTTGCCTAACCGGATGTGCCTGGCAGGAGCAGTTGTCTGCCGAAGAGTCGTTTAACCGTGCCCTGTCGGGGCTGTCGGGCGTTGATAATTTCTCTTTTCGGGGAGAAGCAGCGATTCGGACCGGAGAAAACGGACCGTTTCAGCAAAGTTTGGCATTTGAAGGCAATCTGCAGCATCATACGGATTTGACACTATCATCAAGGGACAAAGGGACAACAATACAGAAGGATAAGGTATCAGCGGATTCGGTATATAAATCAGATGGACTTACAGTGGCACTGAAGCGCAAAGAAGGCAAGTGGAGCACGATGTCATCGGAACATGCCGAAGAAATGTGGATCACCCGCTTGAATCCGCTGGAACTGCTGGAGTATATCGGAAAGTCGGAGAAGACGGTGACCCAGGAACTGGGGGCGGCAAGAGGAACCAAGGTGCTGCGCATCGAGCTGTCACCCGAGGCGGCAGCCAATATGGTCTATGGATCGCTGGATGAGCAGATGAAGGCGCTGGCTGCGCGGATCGAACGCAAAGGTGATCCGCTATACAGTGCAGATCCTAAGGTTCGTAAACGACTTAAGGCCGTCTGGGAGCGAGACTATAATGAAATGAAGAACATGCTCAGCAATGCGGATGCCGTTTCGGTCTCTCATGTAACGATTAACAACAAAAAACAGCTTCCTACCAAACTGACTATGGAACGAACGTTGTTTTTCGTTGACGAGCAGGGCAGAACCCGCACGGAAACGCTGCTGTCCGATGTTACATTTACCGGTTATTGAAGGATCAGCCATGAAAATTTTTTTAACGATGAACGCTGACTTCGTGTTGGTTGCATGCTACAATAATTTATAAATTTACCGCTGTTCAATTCATATGTTGGGGAACAGTCATCATAAGGAGGATATGACATATGCGTGATCCCAGAATTCAAAAACTGGCTCAAAATCTCGTGAACTATTCGGTAGATATGCAGCCAGGCGAAAATGTGCTCATTGAAATGATCGGATCGGAGCGCGATCTGCTGAATGCCATCATTGAGGAGGTTTCGAATCAAGGTGGCCGCCCGTTCGTGCAATTGACAGATCGCACGGTTCAACGGGCCATGCTGAAGAAAGCAAACAAGGAGCAGCTTGAGCTGTGGGCTGAGCTGGATCTTGAGCGCATGAAGAAAATGGATTGTTACATCGGTATCCGCGCAGGCGAGAACGTCAACGATATGGCTGACGTGCCTGAGGAAAACATGAAGCTGTACAATGCACTGTACTCGCATCCCGTACATAGCGAAGAGCGCGTCAAGCGTACGAAATGGGTGGTTCTCCGCTATCCGAACGCCAGCATGGCGCAGCTTGCCAACACCAGCACGGAGGCGTTTGAGGATTTCTACTTCGATGTGTGCAATCTGGACTACTCCAAAATGGACCGCGCGCAGGATCCTTTGGCCGAGCTGATGAGGAATACCGACAAGGTTCGCATCGTGGGACCGGGAACGGACCTCAGCTTCTCGATCAAGAACATCGGCGCGGAGAAATGCTCCGGCCAGAAAAACATTCCGGATGGCGAGGTATACACAGCGCCTGTTCGTGATTCGGTTAACGGAACGATCGCTTACAATACACCGACTCTGTACAATGGCGTCACCTTCGAAAATATTAAATTTCGCTTTGAAAACGGAAGAATCGTCGAAGCAACAGGCAGCGACACGAAGCGGCTGAACGAGATCCTTGATGCGGACGAAGGTGCAAGATATATCGGCGAGTTTGCCATCGGCTTCAACCCGTACATTTTGACACCGATGAAAGATATTCTGTTTGACGAGAAAATCGCAGGTAGCCTGCATTTTACGCCAGGTCAAGCATATGATGTAACAGACAACGGCAATCGTTCCTCGATTCACTGGGACCTCGTGTTGATCCAGCGTCCGGAGTACGGCGGCGGGGAAATCTACTTTGATGACCGTCTGATTCGCAAGGATGGTATATTTGTTATTCCAGAACTGGCAGCGTTAAATCCGGAAAATCTTAAATAGATTGGAAAAAATGTTGCATAAGAAAACGGATTCAATGTATCATGAAGGTGCAGTGATGAGCTTTATTCAGATCCTAAAGTTACGGAGGGATTCGTATGTCCAATAACAATCAATCTATCGTAGAAATTTCGCAAACCGCCAGCCAGTTCTCATCCTCCATCGTTTTACAGGCGGAGAACAAGTACATTGATGTTAAGAGCATCTTGGGTCTGTTCACAACGCTTGTCAACAGCCAAAGCTATGAACTGCATGTACACGGACCTGATGCTGATGCAGCTAAAAAGGCAATGATCGACGTATTCACCAAGCATGGTTTGAATGTATCCGTCGTGGCTGAATAACAGTCGCCAAAAACACCCTTCCATAGAATGGAAGGGTGTTTTTTCGTAGAGAAAGGGTCTATTTTGTTCAGGTCCTTGTATTGAGAAACGATTTCGACTAATATTAAAGATAGTAACTGTGCTGTGATTTTTGACATAGGGGGGAAGATCATGACTTCATCTGATTTACAGGAACAGCTGAATCTCAAAGCGATCAGTCTTCTACATGAAGATGCAGATAAAATCCTAAAGCTTATTGAAGTACAGATGGAGAATCTGGCGACCCGTTATTGCCCTCTCTATGAGGAAGTGCTGGATACCCAAATGTACGGTTTTTCAAAAGAGGTTGATTTCGCGGTGCGGGCCGGGCTTCTTCCGGAAAGTACGGGAAAGCAGCTGATCAGCAAGCTTGAACGCAATCTGGCGGTCCTGTACGAAGCCATGAATCAATCCAAATAGCCTGTACTCGTACAGGCGCATACATAGAGAAACGCATGTCGCACTCAGGCGGCATGCGTTTTTTTTCTTGTGGATAGGATGGCATCGCGCACGATGTATGCAGCTATGCGGGCGGACCGTTTCCTACGCTAGACGAGGAAGAACGAGACGCCCAGTATGACGTATACGGCGAGCAGCAGAAGGCCTTCATACCAGTTGGAAGCACCGTCCTGCGTGATGGATCTGGCAATGAATACGGCGACGCCGATGGCGACCAGCTCGAGCGTGGTGAACACGAGATCCATCGTATCTCCGAGAAAGAAGCTGATAAACACTAGCACGGGAGCAACGAACAAGGCGATCTGCAGGCTGCTGCCGACGGCAATTTCAACGGCGGCGCCGATTTTGTTCTTCATCGCCAGCATGATAGCTGCACTATGTTCGGCGGCGTTACCGATAATCGCTACCAGGAAGGCCCCGATAAACAGCTCGCTGAGGCCATACTCGTGACTGATAGGCTCAAGGACCCCGACAAGCCATTCGCTGACAAACGCGACCATGACGGTGGCGACGACAAGATACAGAATCGAGCGTTTCTTGGTCCAGGTGGGGCCGTGCTCGTGCGGCAGCGCATCCTGGTCGTGATCGTCGCTGACATCCGCCAAATAATTTTTGTGGGTAATCATTGAGAATCCAAGCCATGCGATGTAGGACACGATAAGAATTCCCGCTACAATGAGGCTGAGCGTCTTGGTCTCACTCTCCGTAATGGAGTGGGTATTCAGAAAGACCGCAGGGATGAACAGCGCGATAATGGCCAGCGTCATCAGGGATCCGTTCAGGCCTGCCAGCGTCACATTGTATTTTTGGATTTTAAACTTGAGGCCCCCGGCAAACAGGCTGAGCCCAAGAACGAGCAGCAAGTTGCCGATAATGGAGCCGGTGATGCTTGCCTTCACCATATCGTACAAGCCTTCCTTGATCAGCAGGATGGCGATGATCAGCTCTGCCGCGTTACCGAAGGTGGCGTTGAGGAATCCCCCGAGTCGTTGACCCGCGTAATGCGCAACGCTTTCGGTTGCTTTGCCTAGAAAACCGGCGACAAAAATAACCGAGATCGAAGACAAAATGAATTGGAGCGTGAAGTTCCAGTTCGCAAAGTGTCCCAGCGCGCTCAGTAAAAAAGTGAAGATGAGAAGCGCGGGATTTAGCCATTTTTTCATAACCGACACCTACCTTATGGTTTATGTACTGATGAGTTCTTGCGATTGGAAACGACGATTCTCGCATCGCTTTCTACAATATACCCAAATTTTTCGAAAAATTATCCCTGTTTTCTGAAGGGAGCATTTGCTTTTTGGGTCCGTTACGATTTACAATAACGGATAATGAGGTGAAGGAGGATATGGCATGACGGAACAACTTCAACTGGATAACGGTTTGATTCGAATATCGGATGATGTCGTCTCGAAAATTGCCGGATTGGCTGCCTTGGAAACCCCAGGTATTGCAGCCATGTCCGGTGGATTGTCCGAGGGATGGGCTAAGAGACTGAGCGGCAAAAATGTGCAAAAGGGTGTTACCGTGGAAGTAGGTCAGCTGGAAGCGGCGATCGACCTGCGGATTATCGTGCTCTATGAGACACCAATACATGAAGTATGCCGCATGCTTCAACAGAATGTCCGCGAAGCTGTCGAGAGCATGACAGGGCTTCGAGTGGTTGAGGTCAACGTGAAGGTCGAAGGCGTAGCGTTTAAAGACGATGAAATCGACGATATTCAGCTTCGAGCCAAATAAGACGACCATAGGGGATCGTGCCCCGCTAATTATGAAAAAAATCGAAAAAAAGACTACCGGATTGCCCGGTAGTCTTTTTTAATTACGGATTTAACCTGCTCCTCTTTCATCGGACGGTTGCTGTCCCTGGATATGCTAAGCACGATTCCCATACTCAGCATCATGACCAGCAGCGAGGATCCGCCATAACTGATGAACGGGAGGGTAACGCCCGTTATTGGGATGGTATTGGTTACCCCGCCGATATTGATGAAGGCCTGAATGGCGATCAGTCCCATGATGCCGACGCCGGTCAAGGTACCGAAGGGATCCGAACAGCGAAGCGAAACAATGATCCCTCGCAGGATAAAATATAAGTAGAGCAGGAGGAATATCGCGGTTCCGATAAAACCGAATTCTTCGCCGATGACCGAAAAGATAAAGTCGTTATAAGGATTCGGCAGATAATGCAGCTTCTGCACGCTCTCCCCGTAACCGGCTCCGGTGACACCGCCCTGGCCGATGGCGATCAGCGATTGAACCAAATTGTAGCCTGTGTCCGACTCATCGTGGAACGGGTCCATGAAAGCCTCGATCCGGCCCATCTTATAGTTCTTGGAAGCCTCTTCCTGATCTCCGCCGGAGTTAAAGAGCGATCCGACTCCCAGTGTGAGCACCAGGCCAAGCGCGACAAGCGAGATACATCCGAGGATATGCTTGAGGCTGGCGCCGCCGGCATAGATCAGCAGCCCGCTGGTAGCCACGAGGATGAAACAGGAGCCCAGGTCCGGCTGAAGCATGATCAGTCCCGCTACGATCCCTACAATAATGAGTACGGGGAAGAAACCGCCCTTCCATTGACGGATTCGTTCCCCTTTTTTTGTGATCAACGCTGCCAGATAGACAATGGTCGCTATTTTGGCCAGTTCGGTCGGCTGGATGCCGAATTTCCCCAGGTTAAACCAGCTTGTGGCTCCGTTGGTTGCGGAGCCGATGATCACCACAAGGATCAGCAGCATTAAGGTTAGAAAAAACACCGGTATGAATAGCTTCTTGTACTTTTTATAGTTGATGTTCATGGCAACAAACATAACCAGCGTGCCAAGGACGGCAAACGCGACTTGCCGCTTCGTAAAATGCAGCGGATCGTTATTGAATTTTTCATTGAAAACGGCCAAGCTGGAGCTGGAACTGAACACCATGATCAGTCCGAATCCCACCAACAGCAAGGTAAGGATCAGCAGTTGAAAATCAGGCGTCCCTCTCTTCGGCTGAGGTTTGGTCGTATTCATAATGTTCGACCTTACGCTTCCAGAAGAGCTTTGAGCTCTTGAAGCTTCTTGGTGGCCACATTCATAACGGGCTGTGGAGCCATGGATTCATACTCGAGTCCGTGCGGGAACGTGGCTTTACCCAGGTATACCGCTTCGATTTTGAGGATGGTGTCCGGTTTTTCGAGCTTGCCTTCAACAGCGCGGGTGTTAATGCGCAGGAAGTATTCAGCCTGATTTTTTTTATCTTCGATTTTCAAGTCATATGTAGCGCGGTAGTATTCCCACTGCCAACGAATGAAGCCTACTTTCTCGGCACATTCATCGAGGTAAGCTAAATCGCTGTGCAATCCGTCCAAGCCTGTATTTTCGAAAATCATGTGGTCGTAACCCCCTTAATAGTCCTTGCAAAGTTCTTTAATATGATAGTATGTTTCAGGAACTTGTGCAAGCCTGTACCGCCCGTCACGCTTCAATTGAGACCTTTTATCCAGATGAGTTTTTGATAACGACAGGCATTCTTCTTTTCTGCTAAAATAAAAGCAAGTGAAAACGCTGTGAAATGTACGCTTTCCATTCCGGTGGTTATATATTCATAGGACTTCAATTCAAGCGAAGGGTGGATATGGCCGATGAACCGCGTCGTTTACCGCACGGATTATTATGTAGTGGAAGAGAACGGGCAGAAGGAAATTGTCGTGATCGACCGGATTCCGGAATCGGCAGCGGTTGTGGCCGTTTATCAAGGATGTCTGCTCTTGGTATGCCAGCACCGGGAAGCGGTGGATGAGATCACTTGGGAGCTTCCTGGCGGAACGGTGAGACCCGGTGAGGAACGGAAGCTTGCCGTGAAGCGGGAGCTTGAGGAAGAGGCAGGTGTGCTGTGCAAGGACTTGTCCTACATGGGCAGCGCTTATCCGATGGCTTCTCTGGCCAACCGGAACGTTCATTTTTATTTCACCGACGATTTGAAGGTGTCCGTTAGCCACGAGTCGAATCAAGATGAGGACGAAGATGTTAGAGCTATGTGGGTCCCGCTCAGGGATGTGTATCGCAAGATGAAGGAAAGCGGCCGAATGGATGCCATGGTTGGGCACGGGCTGCTGCTGAGCAAGCTTCACGGATTTCTTGCGATCGATTGAGCCGCATATAGCGGGGAAGGATGATGGAACTTGATGAAGGAAGCATTTTGGGAACAATGGTATCCACGGATGGTGGAATGGCGGCGTCATTTACATATGCACCCGGAACTTTCGTTCCAGGAGAAGGAAACTGCGACATTTATAGCAACCCGGCTGCAGGAGCTTGGTCTGGAGGTCAAGACAGGCGTGGGCGGTCATGGAGTGATAGGAATTCTAAGAGGAGATAAACCCGGCAAGACCGTTGTGCTGCGCTCCGACATGGATGCGCTGCCGATTGAAGACGGCAAGAGCTGCGAGTACAAATCGCGGGTGCAAGGAGTGATGCATGCTTGCGGGCATGACGGGCATGCCTCCATGCTGCTGGGGGCTGCGGCTTACTACAGCACGTACCCGGAAGAAGTTCAGGGCGAGATTCGTTTCATGTTTCAGCCGGCAGAGGAAGTCTGCCCCGGCGGTGCGATAGAGATGATCAAGGATGGAGCGCTTGACGGAGCCGACGTTGTCTATGGTCTCCACCTATGGACGCCGTTTCCAGTAGGAACCGCAGCGAGCGCGCCAGGTCCGCTGATGGCTGCGGCGGATGAGTTTTTCATTGATATTACGGGGCGCGGGGGACACGGCGGTATGCCGCATGTGACAGCCGATGCCCTGGTAGCGGGAGCAGCGCTGGTCATGCAGCTTCAAACCATTGTAAGCCGCACGGTAGATCCGCTGCAGCCTGCCGTGGTTACGGTAGGAACGATGCAAGCCGGAACGGCGCAAAACGTCATTGCTTCCTCTTGCCGGATCACGGGAACGGTACGCACCTTTGACGAACCTACCCGGACGCTAATACGGGAGCGGATCGAGCATATGACCCGGACGGTTTCGGAAACCTACGGCACGAAAGCAGCGGTTCGATATCTCGTCGGGTATCCACCCTTGGTGAATGATGAGACCGAAACCGCTCGCTTCTTCCGTACGGCCCCTAAGGTATTCGAAGCGGATCAGGTCAAGGTGTCACCCAAACTGATGCCGGCAGAGGATTTTGCATACTACTTGAAGGAAATTCCGGGCTGCTTCATTTTCGTTGGAGCCGGTAACCCGGATAAGGCGGCAATCTATCCGCATCACCATCCGATGTTCGACTTTGATGAAGATGCCATGCGTTATGGGGCGAAGCTGCTGGTCGAGATGGTGTCGAGCTATCAGAACGGGGACTAGACTTTAAGAAAATCGCAATCATCGCGCATGAACGCTCGTAATTTGGAAATCCTATAGATCATAGGGGAAGTTCAGATCCATGGACATGGATGTGGGCTTCTTTTTTTTTAAGATGACCAAACGTTACGAGGAGGGAATAGGGTGCATAACAAGCCATGCATCGTCCAGCGGGATCGGACCATATTGCTTGAAACCGCTCATGCGGATGCTGAGATCGCACGCGTACAACTGGCCCAGTATGCGGATTTGATCAAAAGTCCTTCGTCTTTTCATACATATCGCCTCACCCCGTTATCCTTATGGAACGCCGCTGCCGGGGGAATGACGGCTGAAGCAATTTGTTCGAGCCTTCGGTCGCTGTCACGATGGGATGTGCCGGCAGCTCTGCTCGAAGAGGTTCGCCAGCTCGTTGGGCGTTACGGACAGCTGTCGCTGCTCCCGCATCCCACGCTTGACCGCTCATTGCTGCTATCTAGTCATGAGGAAGCCTTGATGCAGGAGCTGATATCCCATCGCTCCCTGAAGGAAATCGGCGTTCGATTGATTTCGCCGAAGGAAGCAGAAGTGCCTTCAGACCGACGTGGCCTATTGAAGCAGGAGCTGACCCGGCTCGGCTATCCTGTGCTGGACCACGCGGGATATATAGACGGGCAATATCTGAACATTCTTTGGCGTGGTGAAAAGCCGGACAGTGGGGGTCTTGAAGACTCCAACGGCGGATCCAACGATCAGCTCTTTCAGCTCCGCGACTATCAGCGGAAGGCTGCCGATTCCTTCAGGGATGTCGGCGGTGAAGGCGGCAACGGGGTCCTTGTCCTGCCTTGCGGTGCCGGGAAAACGGTCATTGGCATCGCTGCGATGCGCGATCTGCAGTGCGAGACTCTGATCCTCACTTCCAACACAACGTCTGTACGGCAGTGGATCGCCGAGCTGCTGCAGAAAACCTCGCTGTCCGCGGAGGAGATCGGTGAATACTCCGGTCAGCGCAAAGAGGTGAGGCCGGTAACGGTCGCCACCTATCACATCCTGACCCACCGACAAGGCAAGGGGGATGAACAGCAGCATATGAAGCTGTTTAATGAACGCCGCTGGGGCTTAATCATCTATGATGAGGTTCATCTTCTTCCGGCACCGGTATTCCGTGCGACGGCTGATATTCAAGCGACCCGCAGGCTCGGACTGACCGCCACCCTGGTTCGAGAGGATGGAAGGGAGCATGACGTGTTCTCGCTGATCGGCCCCAAACGATATGAAATGCCGTGGAAAAGGCTGGAGGAGCAGGGCTGGATTGCTTCGGTGGACTGTACGGAGATTAAGGTGCCGCTGCCGGATGAGATCAGAGCAGCCTGCGAGACGGCGGGCAAAAGGGATCAGTATCGGCTGGCTGCCGAAAATCCGTCCAAGCTCCGCGTGATTCGGCAACTCGTGGATTTCCACAAGGATGCACAGACGCTGATTATTGGGCAATACCTGGATCAGCTTCATGCCATTGCCGAGGAGCTGCAGGCCCCTCTCATTACGGGGCAGATGACGCAGGATCAGCGCAATGAATGGTATAAGGCTTTCCGGGAAGGAACCGTCCGTGTACTTGTCGTTTCGAAAGTGGCTAACTTCGCCGTTAACCTGCCCGATGCCTCCGTGGCGATCGAGGTTTCGGGAAGTTACGGCTCAAGGCAGGAGGAGGCGCAGCGTCTCGGACGCTTGCTGCGGCCGAAGCAGGGGGAGAACCGGGCTTATTTTTATGCATTGGTAACGGAGGAGAGCCGGGAGGAGATGTTTGCGATCCGGCGTCAGCTGTTCCTGATTGAGCAGGGGTATGAATATCACGCGATTCAAGCGAAGCACCCAGCCTTCCTTGACATGTCATCGATGCGGCATAGGCATCGCCTGCAGATTCCTGACGGGAAGGAGGCCTCGTGGAGATGATGGAACAGCAGGACGTGGCGGATGCCATAAGCTTAGATCGGCTTCTTCCGAAGGAGCGGTCGGTCCTTCATCATATCTGGAGCCGTTTTGCCGGGCAGCGATTTGATGACGACAAACTTCGCTCGCTGCGCGTTCGGCGCTTGAGCGGCGTGGAAGTGCAGCTCGCCTTCTTATCCTTGAGGCAGCAGCGATGGGTTCAAGCGGTGAAGCAGGGCTGGGGCGAGAGGATGTATTTCATCCCTTTTGATAAGCTTCAGATTCTCCAGGAGGCCTTTGGCGATCTCAAGGCGGGTTCCGTTCCCGCAGCTGCCGTGAAGCTCCAGCAGGAGGGAAGAAGCGGGATAGCAGTCGATATGTTCAACGTTCTCGTATATGTCGCTAAGAACCGAGTGGCTGTGACTGCTAAAGGGGTTCTGCATAAAAAATTTATTCAGAAGCTGGGGAGCGTGGTGGAATTATCGCCATCCGATGTTGAGGGGCTTGCACTTCAATATGATCACGCTGATGTTTACCCACCACATATTGCGGTTGTATTGGATTTGCTGTTTTCGTTTGATCTGGTCGCCCTGGAGCAAGGGGAGCTTAGACTGAACATGACCGCATTGCGCCATTGGCTTGCACTCACGCACGAAGCGATGGACCGATTGGTTCTGTTGCGCATGATGGAACGCTATGCTCCGAGTTTGGCCGAGTATCAGCATTTCACATGGCGGATTTGTCACTCATCACGGATCGGTGGGATGTGGTACTATGCTCAGCACACATTGGCATATGGCGAGGAGCCCCAGAACTTGGAGCCAAGTAGCGGAAAGGAATTGTCCGCGGAGGACGCAGCTTCATGGCTCCGTTTATTAACCGGCTGCGGTTACACCGATCTTGGCATGGATCACGATGGCCAATTCCTGTTCCGGTGGCGTATGGATCCCTGCTCCTTGCTGAGTGGAAGCAGCCAGGATAACACCGGATCTTCGGGGCTGTTTATCCAGCCGGATTTTGACATATTGATTCCGCCTGACGTGTCTTACACGGTCAAGTTTACGGCTGCCCTGTGCACGGAGCGCATCTCGGATGACGTAATGACGGTCTATCGTCTGACCAGGGATTCGGTGGCTCAGGCGGCGACGGCAGGAATGGGGCTGGAAGCGATCACGGCATTTTTTACGGAGTATGCTGCGGCGGGAATTCCGGAGAACGTGCATGCTGCCTTATGTCAGTGGGGCAAAGAGCTTGAAAGAACGGGTAAGGATGAGCTTTCACGATTTATCGGCGCAGCTCCGAAAGATAAAGCGGTACCCGGGGCCTGTGATGAAGAAGATAACCGTTACGTCATGCCGGGTTATTCTGGCAGCCCATCCAGCAGTTTGATTCGCCCTGCGCGCAGCGAGCTTGCTCTTGAATTGGACCACAGCCTTCCGGATATAACGTCAATCGTTCCGGATTTGAACCGGATTCCCATCATGTGGACACGGGATTGGCGTTCTTATCACGGTTCGACGGCCAAGCAAATGATGGAGCAGGCGCTTGAATTGTCAGCTAAATTAGAGATTGCGGTCGATGGCAGCCGGATGGAGTTTATTCCATTTCAGCTCGAGCGGCAGCCATGGAAAATTTCGGGAGCGTTATACGATCCGGACTCCGAATCTGATTCCGAAATGACGGAAACCGTGGTGCAGTTAGGCGAAGGGGAATGGAAGGAAATGCGGCTTGTGATTCCGTAAAAGCGTATGAATTCCCCCTTCTTAAGATACGAGCGTTATGCTATGATGAAAGAGTCCACAAACAAAGCGTGGGCCAAACTAATAGAAAAGCGGGATGAGTTCATGAGCGTATCGGAAATAAATACGGTCGATATGGCCGAGGTGCTCACCTATGCCTATGAAATAGGCGACATGATTAATGCTTCCGTCGAAGTGGCGGATTATCTATATTGGAAGCAGGCAGTTGAGGGTGATCCTATGATTCAGGCTTTAATCAAAAAGCTTGAGTCCAAGAAAGAGCTGTTTGAAGAGACCCAGCGGTTCGGTCACTTTCACCCGAATTACCATTCGGCCAAGGATGAAGTAGCCGCGGTGGAAGCGGAGCTTGAGGCTTTCGAGCCTGTAGCCCGGTTCAAGCAGGCGGAGAAGAATCTGGACGATCTGCTGCATTCGATGTCGGAGAAGATTGCTTTTTCGGTTTCGGAGAGCATCAAGGTTCCGGGCAACGATCCTCTTCCCAAGAAGGGTTGCGGCAGCGGCGGAGCTTGTTCGTGCGGATAATAGGCAAAGACTAGAGATAGAGACGAAAGCGAGGCGAGGAGCTTAGGATGTTGGCTGAACGGACCGGTTTTATTATATGGGTCAGCGATGTGAAGGCAGCAAGGAATTTGGAGAAATACGGCAGTGTGCACTATATATCACGCCGCATGCATTATGTTGTCATGTACGTCAATGCTGACCGCGCCGAGGAAACAATGAAGAACATCCGGAGATTGTCCTACGTTCGTAAGATCGAGCGCTCCTACCGGAATGAGATTAAGACGGAGTACAGCAGCAAAGGACCGGATAAAGCGAAGTTTTACGGACCTTAGCATGATGTGCCTGATCGTGAATCTAACGCAAATCGCATAAGTTAGCGAGAAGAGCGTAAAGCGGCCCCCGTAGGGCCGCTTTTTTTAAACTATCGGTAAGTATAAAGTTGGAGCGTGGGCATGGCTTTATAAAGTTTATTATGGATTGATGACGATAGATTGGCATAATTCGGAATCTTGTTTGATAAAATAGTATAAGTAAGGTACAATTTACATTTTAATCAAACCCATCATTCCATTCGGGCGTCAGCGCCCCAACGCACAGGATACAACTAGAGATATTTCTAAATTTTCGGTGATTGTTCACAAGAAGCGAGGTTTCAATCTTGTGAATGCCAGTGGAATGATGTAATATGTTGGGTATATATACATAGATACAAAGACCCATTTGGTGGAGAGTGATATTCCATGCGCGACAAAGGGACTGAGCGGTGGAGCACCTATGAGCCGTTTTATATTACGTTAAATGATAAAAAGGTCGCCGACATCGTCATTACCAATCATGCCAAGAGCCGTTATACGGACCGGGTTCAAGGTAACGACACGTCCCATGAGGAAATCGGGACATGGATGTGGGAGTGCCTGAAGCAGGACCGGATCGTGCCGTATTACCGCAACGAGCAGGATGTCTATCTGATTGACGACGACCTCGTTGTTGTGGCGGAGTTCTCGGAGCTGGAGCATGAACGTGATCTGATTGGCAACCCGCTGCATCGGATGATTATTGTAACTTTTTTGGGACGTATGTCAGAAACCATTGAGCTTCGAGACCTGAAGTCTTATTACTCATGGCTTCGCCATTCACGTCGCATGACACTGATTAAGAACAGCCGTAAACGTAAATAAAGAAATAGAGTTTTCATATGGCATGCGAGCGTAAGCGCGGATGTCTTTTTTGTATGCTCCGCCGCGATCCGTTACAATGATAAATACAAAAGCGGCAGCGAGAGGGGAACCGATGTTATGAACTTTCATCAGCTACATATTTTTTACACGGTAGCAGAGCGCGGGAGTTTTTCCGCTGCTGCCCAGGCGCTTCATATGAGCCAGCCTGCTGTGACGATGCAGGTACAATCGCTCGAGGAGTATTTTGGAACAAAGCTCCTCATTCGTTCCACCAAGCGCATGGAATTGTCCGAAGCCGGGAGGACGCTGCTTCCTTTTGCCCGCAAGAGCCTGGAGCTGTCGCAGGAAACGGACGCGGCGATGGCGGCTTTCTCTAATAAGCTTCAGGGAAGGCTGCAGCTGGGGGCAAGCCTGAC
The DNA here is from genome assembly GCF_049893405.1 of Paenibacillus sp. Dod16. Taxonomy (NCBI): domain Bacteria; kingdom Bacillati; phylum Bacillota; class Bacilli; order Caryophanales; family Paenibacillaceae; genus Paenibacillus; species Paenibacillus sp. Dod16. Next base: position 433,388 of record NZ_JBNDYG010000005.1, on the reverse strand, counting down.
CATCGGGGAATACGTGCTGCCCCGATTGCTGGGGCCCTTCGGCCGGGAGTATCCGGATATATCCATTATGCTGAAAGTGATGAACACCACGCAGATCCTCGAGGAAATCGCCGGCCATCAACTGAATTTCGGGCTGATTGAGGCACCTGTGGAGCATCCGGATATGGTTCTCGATTCGGTCATGGAGGATGAGTTGAAACTGATCGTTCCTTCCGGCCATCCTTTAGCAATAAGGAAAGATGCGATATATTTGGAGGATGTGCTGAAGTATCCGTTTGTGCTTCGCGAGAAGGGGTCTGGCACACGGAAGGTGATGGAGGATGTGCTGCTTATGCGGGGGTATGATCCCGAAAGCATCCAAACGGTCATGGAGCTTGGGAGTACGGGAGCAGTGAAATCGGCGGTAGAGGAAGGGCTCGGCATTACGATGCTGTCGACCTCAACGGTCAAGCATGAAACCGCGCTCGGTTTAGTCAAAATGATTGATATTGCGGATGCTTCGTTTAAACGGAATTTTTATTCCATTCAGTTGCGGTCCGCGCTGCTGCCGATGTCGGCGATGACGTTTTTGGCCTATTTAAAGGAACGTCAGCAAAACCAGCGATAAAGCACACCCGAACTTACAACGAAAGGGGATTGATTGACATAGATAAATCGATGAATCGGACAGGCTGCGACCTTCATTCCCACACCCAGGCTTCGGACGGGATGAACACACCTTCGGAGAACGTGCAGCTTGCTTTCGAGCGGGGACTTGGGGCTCTAGCTATAACGGACCATGACACGGTGGCCGGTGTCGAGGAGGCGCTGCAAGCCGGAGAACGCCTCAACATGATCGTGGTCCCTGGCGTAGAAATCAGCACCATGGCAGGCGGGACGGATATTCACGTCCTGGGCTATTACATAGATTACCAGGACCCCGTGTTTCTGGAGCGGCTGGCAGAGCTCCGTCGTACGAGGGGGGAGCGCAATGAGAAGATCATGGCGAAGCTGAGAGGGCTAGGCATCGAGCTGACGATGGAGGAAGTGATCGGAGGCTTGGGGCGGCCGCTGGAACCCGATGAGAGCATCGGCCGCCCGCATATTGCGGATACCCTGGTTCTTAAGGGTCATGCCCTCGATCTAAGGGATGCCTTCGACCGGTATCTCGCACAGGGCGCAGCTGCATATGTGCCGCAGCCGCGGATTCATCCCAAGGAAGCCTGCGAATGGATACGCGAAGCCGGGGGCGTGCCGGTGCTTGCGCACCCTGGACTCTACGGCGATGATGCATTGGTGAGAGCGGTCATTGAAGAGGCTGCTTTCAAGGGGATTGAAGTCTATCATTCGGACCATGGGGCAGCAGAGGAGAAACGCTATTTGGCGATGGCCGAGGCATACGGTTTGATGGTGACCGCGGGATCCGATTACCATGGCGAGAGGCAGGGCCGAGTGTTCCATGGGGATATCGGCAGCCGTCAGGTATCCATCCAGGTGTTGGATGAGCTTCATCAGGCGCGGGCAAGGAGCTAAGATCGACAACACGGCGCGGGTTTCGAGCGGAATACGTTTGTGCGCTCCGGCGGATTCGTATAGGAAATCGCGGCATGACAGTAAGAAAAAACGGGTACTCCGGCTGGTCCTACGACCTTTCGGATACCCGTTTTGTAATTAAACGAACGATATATCGAGTTCGTTGCTCATCTTAATTGCGATTGTTTTTTACCGAACTGGGCATCGCCTTGATCCGCTGCTCGTCCGGCGTGACGAACAGCGTTTTTTGATTGTCATAAATGACAAACCCGGGTTTGGCTCCATTCGGCTTGCGTACATGGCGAATGAGCGTGTAGTCGACAGGCACGCTGCTGGATTCTTTGGCCTGACTGTAATAAGCCGCCAGCTGTGCCGCTTCCTGCAGCGTTGCATCCCCGTACTCGCTGCTTCGGATGACCACGTGAGAGCCCGGGATATCCTTGGTATGCAGCCATGTATCATTTGAGGAAGCGAGACGGTTGGTTACGTATTCGTTTTGGAGGTTGTTTTTTCCAACATAAAGCTCGATGCCTTCGGATGAAGTATAGACATGCAGCGTCGGCTTGTCGTTTTTCTTCTTTTTCTTCGTTTTACGATTGCGGTCTCTCAAGTATCCCTGCTGGATCAGCTCGTCCCGGATTTCATCGATGTCGCTCAAGGAAGCATGCGACAGCTGCTGCAGCAGATTCTCGATATAGTTGATCTCTTCGCGGGTTTTGATTAACTGTTCGTCAATGACCGCGAGGCTGTTCTTGTACTTGTTATATTTTTTAAAATAGCGCTGCGCATTGTCCGACGGAGTCAGGAGCGGATCCAGCGGGATGGTGACGGTCGCCTGCTCTTCATCATAGAAGTTAACCAGCTTGGCTTCACGGTCGCCCTTCTGAATCTGGTGGAGCGAGGCGAAGAGAAGCTCGCCAAAGATCCGATACCGGTCGGCATCCCCGGCTTCTTCCAAGTCCTTGTTTAAATTATCCAGCTTCTTGATGTTCTTCGTCCGTTCATTCTGCAGGAATCGGAGGAGGTCGCTGACCTTCTGTTTAACTGTATCCCGCTGAGCTTTATCTCCGTAATAATCCTCCATGCATCGACTGACCGATTCGTAGGTTGTAGTCTCGTCCACCAGCAATGTCAGCGGAATGACGGAGAACACCGACTTCCCCTTGGCATTGACGCCTGTAACCGGCGTATATTGATGGTTGCGGACTTGTTCCATGATCTCATCGAATGCGCTCCACAGGCTGCCGCAATCTTTTTCCCCTTCAAGCCCACCTGGACTGCTTCCCCCTGCGCGCTGGGCAATTTCCTGGGCCGCGAGCGGACTAAGGCCGCTGAATGCGCCGACCAGCCATGGAACGGCCTGCTCCTCGTTCATCAGACAAGATTCCCGGAAGGCTTCCTGCCCGGTTTCGAGCGGATTGAGCTTGTGCTGCTCCGGCGGATTCGTATAAGAGAATCCCGGCATGACCACTCGATAACTGCTGATGGCAGGCGTCACATGGTTGATGCCATCCAGTATGGTGCCGCTTGATGGATCGAGCAGAATGATGTTGCTGTGTCTGCCCATCAGCTCCACGATGATTTTTTTGGAGGAAATATCGCCGAGTTCGTCACGCTGCCTGATCGTAAGATGAATAATCCGTTCCATGCCCACCTGCTGGATGTCCTCGATGATGCCGCTCTCGCAATGCTTGCGCAGAATCATGCAAAACATGGGGGCTTCGGCCGGATTCAGAAAGGTCTCCTGCGTCAGATGCACCCTGGGATACGTGGGGTTTGCGGATAGCAGCAGCTTGGCGTTACCTTGCTGGGTGCGTATATGAAATACGATGTCCCGATCGTTCGGTTGATATATTTTATTGATCCGTGCGCCCCGGCATGATTGAAGCTCATGCACGATCGCACGTGTGACAATGCCGTCTAATGCCATCCTTCATTCTCCTATCTGTCTGTTACCCTTCCTATCGTACTTCTCTATGATGCCATATTTCCCTCAAAAACTTAAGGCCCCTTCTGTGATAATTCAGGACCTGTCCGAATACATTTACGTAGAAAGGGTGGAAAAGCTGTCATCCGCCGGAGCAAACAACCGGGAGGGAAAGGAAGCATGGAACAAAAGCAATGGCACCAAATGGATACGGATGAATTGCAGCAAGTGCTGCATATGCATCCGGAGCAGGGCCTCACGGAAGAGGAAGCCGGGGAGAGACGAAAAAACAGTGGCTATAATGAGCTCTCCGAGGGCGTTAAAATTTCTCCATTTGTTCTGTTCTTGAATCAATTTAAGGATTTCATGGTGTTGGTGCTCCTTGGCGCCACCCTGGTATCCGGTCTGCTGGGCGAGTATTTGGATGCCGTCACGATTGTAGCCATCATCCTGATCAACGGGATCCTTGGTTTCGTCCAGGAATTCAGGGCGGAACGGTCGCTTCGGGCTTTGAAGCAGCTGTCCGCGCCGACGTCCAGAGTCATTCGGGACGGTAAAGTGGTACAGGTTGCGGCTAGGGAACTTGTCCCTGGCGATGTCGTGCTCGTGGAGAGCGGAGACCGTATTCCGGCCGATGTTCGCTGGCTCGAGATCAACAGCTGCAGTGTCGAGGAATCGGCCTTGACCGGCGAGTCCCTGCCGGTGAACAAACATGCCGAGCCGATTCACGATGCGGATGTTCCGCTGGGCGACCGCAAGAACATCGGCTTTATGGGCACGATGGTGGCCCGCGGTACGGGAAAAGGCGTTGTCATCCGAACCGGAATGGATACGGAGATGGGCAAAATCGCCGATTTGATCCAGAACACGGAGTCACAGGAGACGCCGCTGCAGCATCGCCTGGAACAGCTGGGCAAAATTCTGATTGCCGTTTCACTGGGGCTTACGATTCTGGTCGTCGTAGCAGGCATTCTGCATGGACAGCCTGCCGCAGGCATGTTCCTTGCAGGAGTCAGCCTTGCGGTTGCCGCCATCCCAGAAGGGCTTCCGGCCATCGTTACGATTGCCCTCGCCCTCGGCGTGCAGCGCATGATCAAGCGCAAAGCGATCGTGCGCAAGCTGCCATCCGTGGAGACCCTGGGCTGCGCATCCGTGATCTGTTCCGATAAAACGGGGACGCTCACGCAGAATAAAATGACCGTAACCCAGGTTTGGCTGGGAGGACGCTCGCTGGAAGTGACCGGGCATGGGTATGACCCGACGGGTCAAATTCTTCACAGAGGCAAGCCGGTGGAGCTGAGATCCGATCAGGGGCTTCGCCGACTGCTGCAAATCAGCGGGCTGTGCAACAATGCGGAGATTTATGAGAACGTGCAGGAGGAAGCCCGGAACAAGCGCAAGGGCAAGGAAGAGCCGGCAGCTGCTGCTTGGGAGTTAAAAGGGGACCCGACAGAAGGAGCACTGCTGACGCTATCGTCCAAAATGGGATTGACTAAGGGAAGCCTGAACACCATCTATCAGAGAGACAAAGAGTTTCCGTTTGATTCGGAGCGAAAGCTGATGTCCGTTATCGTCAGCCATCAGGGCGGGCGCTTGCTCTGCACGAAGGGCGCGCCGGACGTCCTGCTGGATGCATGCACTTATATTTTGTGGGACGGAAACGTTGTGCCGCTTACCGCCACGCTCCGCCAGAAGGTGCTGACCGCCAATGAAGGCATGGCTTCCGATGCGCTGCGCGTGCTTGGTTTGGCATATCGGGATCTGCGTTCCTATGACAAGCCGGAAACGGAGAAAGAGGCCGAGAGCCAGCTTATCTTTGTGGGACTTGCCGGAATGATCGATCCGCCGCGCCGTGAAGTGCGCGATGCGATTGCGACATGCCGCCGCGCGGGCATCAAGACTGTCATGATCACGGGCGACCATCGGACAACGGCGGAAGCGATTGCGGCCCAGCTCGGCATCCTGCCAAGGAACGGCCTGTCGCTATCGGGACAGGAGTTATCCCGGATGGATGACAAGGAGCTGGATGCGAGGGTGGATCAGACCTTCGTTTATGCCCGCGTATCACCCGAGCATAAGCTCCGCATCGTGAAGTCGCTTCAACGTAAGGGGCATGTGGTTGCCATGACGGGGGACGGTGTGAACGATGCTCCGGCCATCAAAGCCGCGGATATCGGGATTGCCATGGGCATTACCGGTACGGACGTAACGAAGGAAGCGTCATCGCTGGTGCTCAGTGACGATAATTTCTCCACGATTGTTTCGGCGATTGAGGAGGGGCGCAGCATCTATGAAAATATTCGCAAGTTTATCCGTTATTTGCTGGCTTCCAATGTCGGCGAAATTCTGACGATGTTTTTCGCGATGATGATGGGTCTGCCGCTTCCGCTCGTTCCGATCCAGATTTTGTGGGTGAACCTTGTTACCGACGGGCTGCCGGCGATGGCGCTCGGGGTGGATCAGCCGGAGAAGGATCTGATGGAGCACAAGCCCCGCGGAGCCAAGGAAAATATTTTTGCCAGACGTCTTGGCTGGAAAATCATCAGCCGCGGCATCTTGATCGGCCTGTGTACACTCGGCGCATTTTGGATTACGCTGCGCATCGCACCGAATGATGCGGGCCAGTTGGCTAAAGCGCAGTCCGTTGCCTTTGCTACCCTCGTCATGGCCCAGCTGATCCATGTGTTTGACTGCCGCAGCTCGCGTTCGATTTTCCACCGCAATCCGCTTCAGAACAAAGCGTTGGTTCTGGCTGTGCTGTCCTCGGTATTGCTGATGCTTGGCGTCATGTACATCGAGGCGTTCCAGCCGATCTTCAAGACGGTTCCGCTTGGCTTGAAGGAGTGGGCACTGACACTCGTGGCAGCCGGCATCCCTACCTTCCTGATGGGGGCTGGAAGCGTGTGGGGCGGCAGACGTAACCGCAACCGGAACCGCCGCAGCATGATGCCGAAGAGTGCAAATATTTCGGCATAAATTGAATGGATAGCCCATCACCTCTGCGATATGCTAAGCACGAGCATAGCAATTGCAGAGGAGATGGGTTTTATGATGGAATTTACGAAAATGCATGGACTTGGCAACGACTTCGTTGTTGTATACGGCGAGCAAGAACTTCCATCCAATGCATCCGAACGGGCCGTGAAGCTGTGCAATCGCTTTTTCGGCATCGGTGCAGACGGACTTGTATATATTTTACCTTCCACGAAGGCTGACTTCATGATGCGCATCATGAATTCAGACGGTTCCGAAGCGGAGCAGTGCGGCAATGCCATTCGTTGTGTCGCGAAATATGTGTATGATCACGGCCATATTGACCGAGAGGAGATTACCATAGAAACGATCGGCGCCGGAGTACAGCAAGTACGCCTTACGGTGCAGGAAGGTCAAGTAAGCAGTGTGCGGGTAGACATGGGTGAACCGGTTCTGAATGGATTGAGCGTGCCCACGACAATCGATCTCCATCCGGTAGTGAATCATCCCATTGAAGCGGACGGCAAGGAGTTCCGTTTCACTGCGGTGTCCATGGGCAATCCGCACTGCGTCATTTATGTGGACGATGCAATTAACTTCGACCTTGGTGTATGGGGACCCAAGCTGGAGGTGCATCCGCTGTTCCCGAGAAAGATTAATGTGGAGTTTGCGACGGTGAATTCACGGAGTCAAGTGGACATGCGGGTATGGGAGCGCGGTGCAGGACCGACATTGGCCTGCGGGACCGGCGCTTGCGCAACATTGGTATCCTCGGTGCTGAACGGATTGACAGACCGCAGCGCGACGATCTCTCTTAAAGGCGGGGACTTATTCATCGAGTGGGATGAGTCCGACAATCATGTATACATGACAGGGCCGGCCGAAGTCGTGTACGCAGGGAAGCTTGCCTCGTAGAGCCTTCGCCAGCCGCGACAATCCCCGCCCGCAAAAGCAAAAAACAGTATGATCTAAAGTTTGTCCTGTAGGGGTGGACACATTAGGGAGGCCTTCGGAAGGCCTCCCTTTTGTCTCTTTATCTTTTGAGAGGTTTTATGATACATTAGTTGAAAATAAACGTCGGGTGGAGGAGAAACGCGATGAAACCGAATCTTCGGCAGGCATGGGAGAATCAGGTACTGGTCGGTGACGGCGCGATGGGTACTTATTTATATCAAAAAGGATTTCCTGTAGGCATTTCTTATGAAGAACTGAATTTAACCTCCCCGGAGGTCATCGGGAACGTTCATCGCCAGTATGTTGAGGCGGGTGCCCAGGTCATAGAGACGAACACGTTCTCTGCCAATTATGACAAGCTGTCCAAATACGGTTTGGAGGCGAAGGTAGGGGAGATTAACCGTGCAGGCGTGAGAATTGCGCGTGATGCTGCCGGTGATCATGGATATGTAGTGGGTGCGGTAGGCTCCATTCGCGCGGGCAAAAGGAGCAACATTTCCACGAGCGAGCTCAAGCGTTATTTCGAAGAGCAGCTGTCGGTACTCATATCGGAAGGCGTTGACGGCATTCTGCTCGAAACGTTCTATGACGTGGATGAAATTCAATTGGCTTTGGCGCAGGCTCGGATGCTAAGCGACCTGCCGGTGATCTGCCAGTTTGCGGTAGAGGATATTGCCCGCACGCTGGACGGCTTCACGATGCCGGATGCATACCGCATACTGAGTCAAGAAGGGGCGGACGTGATCGGCTTTAACTGCCGGACAGGTCCAAACGGCATTATGCGTGCGCTGGAGACTCTGAACGGCATGATGAATCTTCCGGCTTCGGTCTACCCTAATGCGGGGATCGCCGATTATGTGGACGGGGAATACCGGTATGGTGCGAGTCCCGAGTATTTTGGCAGGACAGCCCTGGAGTTTGCGGATCGCGGCGCCCGGATTGTCGGCGGCTGCTGCGGAACGACGCCGGAGCATATCGCTGAAATTTCATCGGCGTTGTCCGGTTATGTACCTGCGCCGCTTCCCATCGTCGAGGAGGCTGAGGTCAACCGGATCGTGATTCACGAGACGGCCCAGGAGCAGTTTTACGAGCGCAGCGGGGAGCCGACGATTGTTGATATCGTGAAGGAGCGGCATACGGTGATCGTGGAACTGGACCCACCAAGGGATTTGGATATCACCAAGTTCATGAAGGGCGCGGAAGCTTTGAAAAAAGCAGGAGCCGACGCCTTGACCCTTGCGGATAACTCGCTGGCCGTAACCCGTATGAGCAACATGGCCCTTGGACATCTGGTACAAGCACGCACGGGACTGCGGCCGCTGATTCACATCGCTTGCCGTGACCGAAACCTGATCGGTACGCAGTCGCACATGATGGGCTTTGATGCGCTCGGCATCGACCATGTGCTTGCGGTGACGGGTGATCCGGCACGCTTCGGGGATTTGCCGGATTCCAGCTCGGTGTACGACATGACCTCATTTGAAATCATCCGCATGATTAAACAGCTGAACGAGGGCATTGCTTTTTCCGGAAAGCCGCTGAAGCAAAAGGCCAAATTCGTTGTCGGTGCAGCGTTCAATCCCAATGTAAGGCATCTGGACAAGGCGGTTGCCCGCTTGGAGAAGAAGATTGCTTCCGGTGCGGATTATGTGATGACGCAGCCCGTGTACGATCCCGAGTTAATGGTTAGGCTGAGGGAAGCGACGGCACATCTGGATATTCCGATCTTTATCGGCATCATGCCGCTGGCAAGCGGACGGAACGCAGAGTATCTGCATAACGAGGTGCCTGGCATTCAACTGTCGGACGAAGTCCGCAGCCGCATGGCCGGGCTTGAAGGCGAAGCGGGCCGGGCGATGGGCGTTAAGATCGGCAAGGAGCTGCTGGATGTTGCAACAGCGCATTTTAACGGCATATATTTGATGACGCCGTTTATGTTCTATGAAATGAGCGTACAATTAATGGAGTATGTCTGGGAGAAATCGGGCCGCCGATTGACCCCCTTGTTTCATTAATAATTATCAATTACAATAGTGTAATGGATGTGATTCCGATGTCATTGAGCATGACCGGATACGGGCAATCCGTTGTCGATTTTCAAGGTTACAGTATCTCTTTCGAAGTTAAGTCAGTCAATCATCGGTATTGTGAAATCGTCTTTCGTATGCCCCGTGAATGGGCTCTCTTCGAGGATTCACTTCGACGGATGGTACAGAGCCGAATCGGACGCGGACGGATTGATGTTTATATTAACAAGGAAAACAACGGCGAGTCCCAGGGTGCCGTGCTGAACCACGCCATGGTTCAGGCGTATTTACAGGCAGCCGAGGATTTGAAGTCATATGGAATCAAGGGAGATCTGGCGGTGCGGGATATTTTGTCGCTGCCAGATGTTCTTGTTAGTCCGAGCGGACTTCCCATGGATGAAGCGCAGCAGAAGTTATGGAATGATGCGCTTCTTCAAGGTCTTGAACAAGCGCTGGAGGGTCTGATCCAGATGCGCAGCAGGGAAGGCTCTTTTCTCGTGAAGGATATCGGGCAGAGGCTTGACCGATTGATGCTGCTTCACCGAGAGATGACCGAACTTGCTCCGGCAGTTCCGGAAGAGTACCGGAAGCGTCTGCGGCAGCGCATAGAATCTCTTGATGACGGATCGCTTGCTGTTGATGAACATATATTCGGAATGGAAGTCGCGCTGTTTGCTGAACGTTCCAATGTGGACGAGGAGTTGATTCGACTTCACAGCCATTTGGAGCAATGCAGAGAGCTGCTTCATCAGAAGAGCCCTGTAGGCCGTAAACTGGATTTTCTGATTCAAGAAATGAACAGAGAAGTCAATACGATTGGATCGAAAGCCAATCATCTGACTCTGGTAAACCGTGTTGTCGAAATGAAAGCGGAACTGGAGAAGATTCGTGAACAAGCCGCTAATGTGGAATGACCGCAGCTTCATCGGCAAGTAAGAGTCAAATGTATAGGGGGAGCAACCGCACTATGGCAATCAAACTTATTAATATTGGCTTCGGAAACATCGTATCGGCCAATCGGATCATCTCAATCGTGAGTCCTGAATCGGCTCCGATCAAGAGGATCATTCAAGAAGCACGGGACCGTCATATGCTGATTGATGCTACATATGGCCGAAGGACACGGGCTGTTATTATTACGGATAGCGACCACGTGATTTTATCGGCTGTGCAGCCAGAAACGGTGGCTCACCGTCTGTCCAGCAAAGATGACGACAACGACGAATAAGATGAGGAGTACTATGTCTAGAGGATTATTGATTGTATTGTCCGGTCCTTCCGGGGTGGGAAAAGGAACCGTCTGTACGGCGCTTCGCAGCCGGGTTCCGGAGCTGGTGTATTCGGTGTCGGCTACGACGCGTTCGCCGCGGCTCGGTGAGGTACATGGTGTGAACTATTTTTTCAAAAGTCGGGAACAATTCATGGATATGATTGAGAACGACCAGCTTCTCGAATATGCGGAATACGTCGGGAACTATTATGGAACCCCGCGTGATTTTGTGGAAGAAACTTTAGCCTCCGGCAAGGATATTATACTGGAGATCGAAGTGCAGGGTGCACTGAAGGTCAAGGAGAAGTTTCCGGAAGGTATCTTTGTGTTTCTGATGCCGCCGTCTCTGGATGAGCTGAAAGATCGGATCCAGGGCCGGGGAACAGAGAGTCAAGCTACCATCGACCACCGCATGTCCGTAGCGGTTGACGAAATCAATTTGCTGCAGCATTATGATTATGCGGTAGTGAACGATGAAATCAATCTCGCTTGTGAGAGAATACAATCTATCATTATTGCCGAACATTGTAAGGTAAGAAAGTAAGCTGTCTATTCATAGACGTGTTAACTTTCAAGTAAAAGAAGAAGAGGTGCTTCGCCATGTTATATCCATCCATTGATGAAATGATGAATAAGGTAGACAGTAAATATTCTCTTGTGGTTGCGGCTTCCCGCCGTGCACGCCAGTTGCGTGAAGGCGGAGTCAGCGAGTTGAAGAATCCGAAATCCCATAAGTTTGTCGGTGTCGCTCTGGAAGAAATCTATGGCGATTACGTGAAAATCGAGAAGGGACAGGACTAAGACTTTTTCTTCAATATTTGAATAACATGCGTTAGCGCGCGAAAATGTGACAACCGAAAGGTTGTTATTTTTTTGAGAAGATATGAGAATGTAGCCTTTATACAATGGAAAGCGGGGGATTGTCATGTTGAACGGAAAAGTCATTGTGCTTGGCGTTACAGGTGGCATTGCCGCGTATAAAGCAGCGACTTTATGCAGCAGGCTTGTCCAGAGGGGGGCGGATGTGCATGTCATTATGACGGAATCCGCGAAGCAATTCATTCCGGAATTAACGCTTCAAACGCTGACCAAAAACCCGGTTTATAGCGATACCTTTGATGAACGGGACCCATCGGTCGTCTCGCATATCCACTTGGCCGATCTGGCCGATTTGGTGTTGATCGCTCCGGCTACAGCCAATGTCATCGGCAAGATGGCACATGGCCTGGCGGATGACATGCTGACCACGACGCTGCTAGCGACCACGGCACCTGTCATGATCTCGCCGGCAATGAACGTGCATATGTACACGCATCCGGCCGTCATGGCGAATATGGAGACGCTGGTCTCCCGCGGGGTGTCCATGATTGAACCTGGGGAGGGGCTTCTCGCTTGCGGATACGTCGGAAAGGGACGGATGGAAGAGCCTGATACGATTGTTGATGTGGTTGAACGGTTTTTCCGAGAACGTGCAGTACAGCCTGTGGCGTTGAATGAAGAAATAGCGAGCAGCACCACAGGCATATTGCATGGTAAAAAGGTAGTTGTCACGGCCGGCGGCACGATCGAACGCATTGATCCGGTCCGGTATATAACGAATGATTCTTCCGGAAAAATGGGATTTGCGATCGCGAAAGCGGCCAAGCAGCTGGGAGCGGATGTTCACCTGATTGCCGCTCATACCGATGAAGCTCCACCAGAGGGAATCCGGACGGAAAAGGTGGAATCGGCCCAAGATATGTACGAAGCGGTGCTGCGCGTGTTCGATCATAGCGATATCGTGGTCAAAGCGGCGGCGGTTGCCGATTATCGCCCTGCGGAGGTAGCGACATCAAAGATCAAAAAGCGCGGGGAGACCATGACGCTGGATCTTGTCAAGACAACGGACATTCTGGAGAGTCTGGGACGCCAAAAAACCTCCCAGTTCTTAATCGGATTTGCGGCTGAAACCGATACGGTGGAGCAGTTCGCCAGGGAAAAGTTGAAACGTAAAAATTGCGATTTGATCGTTGCTAACGATGTTACACAGGAAGGAGCGGGCTTCCGCACGGATACGAACAGCGTTCATATTTTTGATGCAGAAGGACTGGTCCTCCAGCTCCCAGTGATGTCCAAGGAGGAAGTGGCCCAGAGGCTGTTAACGCTGGCGGCTGATCGGTTGTCCGGGAGGTCATCCTGATGGAAATGGCCCGCGTGATTGTGGACGTGCCGTCCAAGGATACGGACCGACCTTTTGATTATTTGATTCCCGAGGAACTCCGGCCCTGGGTTGAGGTAGGCAGCCGGGTCGGCGTGCCGTTTGGGCACCGTACGCTCCAAGGGTTCGTGGTCTCTTTGCATCCAAGGCCCGAGATGGATACGGCCAAAATGAAGCCGATTCAGGAAGTGCTCGATGTGATGCCGCCTCTTTCGCCTGAACTGATTGAGCTTGGAGAATGGATGAAGGAGCGTTATGCATGCCGTTATATATCGGTCTTGCAATCGATGCTGCCAACGGCGCTGAAGGGGAAAGCCGAGCGATATATTTCCCTTAGCGAGCCAGACGCAGGTCTGACGGAGGAAAGCGACGGATTATTTGCGCTGCTGCCGGAAAGCGAGTCGGAGCAGGAAATGATCCGGTTTGTCAGTCAGAGAGGCGAGGTTTCGCTCCAGCAGTTAACCCGAGCATTTCCGGATGGAGCTGCTACCATTAAAGCGCTGATCGGCCGAGGACGGCTGAGTGAGTTTCAGCAAATCAAGGATAAACTGCAGAAAAAAACGATGAAAGCGGTAGAGCTTGCCGTATCGAGCGAGGAAGCGCAACAGGCGCTGGCTTCATTTCCTGCCAAGGCCCAGCGTCAGAAGGAAGTGCTCCAATATATATTGGAGATGGAAGCATTTCTGCCGATATCGCAGAAGGATCTGCTGCAGACGCTGGGCGTCACCGCAGGCACCGTAAAGGCGCTGGCTGACAAAGGGCTGATTACCCTTGAGGATATCGAAGTGTTCCGGGATCCGTATCGAGGGCGGCATTTTACGCCCAGCACCCCATTGGCGCTCACACCGGAGCAGCAAGCGGTGTACCGCAGTATCGTGCACAAGCTGGATGAACGCAAGCATGGCGTGTTTCTCCTGCACGGGGTAACCGGCAGCGGCAAGACCGAAATCTACCTGCAGACCATTCAGCGCTGTCTCGAACAGGAGCGTCAAGCGATTGTCCTGGTACCTGAGATATCGCTGACACCGCAAATGGTGGAGAGGTTCAAAGCCCGTTTTGGCGACCGTGTAGCTGTCATGCACAGCCGGCTCTCGGATGGGGAGCGTTATGATGAATGGCGGAAAATAAGAGAAGGCCGGGCGTCCGTTGTCGTGGGTGCGCGATCGGCGGTATTTGCGCCGTTTGACCGTCTGGGCCTGATCATTATGGATGAAGAGCACGAAGGCTCTTATAAGCAGGAAGAGACGCCGAAGTACCATGCCAGGGATGTTGCGATTCACCGTGCCCGGCTGACCGGTGCAGCCGTCATTCTGGGTTCGGCAACCCCTTCGTTGGAGAGCTACCATGCGGCGAGATCGCAAGCTCAGGATGATTTTGCGCCTCATCTGCTGGAGATGCCGAGCCGTGCGCTGGGCAACAAGCTGCCGGAGGTCCAGGTCGTGGATATGCGGGAGGAGCTCCGTGAAGGAAATCGATCCATGTTCAGCCGCTCCTTGCATGCCGCGATTTCGACAAGGCTGGAACGCGGTGAACAGACGGTGCTGCTGTTGAATCGGCGGGGTTACTCCACGTTTGTCATGTGCCGGAGCTGCGGATATGTGGCAGGCTGTCCGGAATGCGACATTTCGCTAACCTATCATCAGAAATCGAATAATTTGCGCTGCCATTATTGCGGTTATGCCGCACAAGCGCCGGAGGTTTGCCCGGATTGCGGAAGCGAGCATATACGTTATTTCGGTACGGGCACGCAGCGTGTCGAGGAAGAATTGGCCAAGCTGTTTCCCGGCATTCGCGTCATTCGGATGGATGTTGATACCACGACCGAGAAGGGCTCCCATGAGAAGCTGCTGAAGCAGTTTCGGGATAAAAAGGGGGACGTGCTGCTAGGCACCCAGATGGTCGCCAAAGGCCTGGATTTCCCCGATGTCACCTTGGTCGGTGTCATTACGGCCGATTCGGCCTTGAACCTGCCCGATTTCCGGGCGGCCGAGAAGACGTTTCAGCTGCTCACTCAGGTTGCCGGAAGAGCAGGCCGCCATCAGCTGCCGGGTGAAGTGGTTATCCAATCCTATACGCCCGAGCATTATTCGATTATCCATGCAAGCAGCCATGATTATTTATCCTTCGTCAAAGACGAGCTGAAGCACCGCAAAGCGCTCCATTATCCGCCGTATTGCAGGCTGATCCTGGTGACGCTGTCGCATGAACAGCTGCCGCTGCTGGTAAGAATGGCGGAGAATTTCGCCGCGACGATCAAAAGCGAATCCGACCGCCGGGGATGGTTTGGAAGCCTGGACCGATTCGACGCCAGCGCGCTCGATATATTGGGTCCGGTAGCTTCTCCCATTCCCCGGTTGAAAAATAGATACAGATTTCAATGTATGATAAAATGGCGGGGAACGATGGATGCTGTCTCGCTGGTGCGTTCGGTTGCCGAGAAGCTTCAGGATTCGGCGCGGGACAGCAAGCTCCAGATCAGTATTGACGTTGATCCGCAAATGTTAATGTAATACAGCATACAATGATGAAAAGCACAAGGATGGTGTCATAGACATGGCGATTCGAATTATCGTTAAAGAACCGGATGAGGTTCTTCATAAAAAGGCAAAGGAAGTTACCAAAATTACGCCGAACGTTCAAAAGCTCCTGGACGATATGGCCGACACTATGTACGATGCGGAAGGCGTCGGACTGGCTGCGCCGCAGGTCGGCATTTTGAAGCGTCTGATCGTAATCGATGCCGGTGACGAGCATGGCTTGATCAAGATGATCAATCCGGAGATCGTGGAGAGCGAAGGCGAGCAATTCGGGCCGGAGGGCTGCCTGAGCATTCCGGGATGGAACGGGGATGTGCGCCGTGCGGAGAAAGTGACGGTTAAGGGGCTTGACCGCGAAGGCAAAGAGCTTGTCATTACGGGTACCGGGCTGCTTGCGAGAGCGTTTCAACATGAAATCGATCATCTGAACGGGGTGCTGTTTACGGAAATCGCTGACCGGGTGTATGAGTATGTTCCGGAACAGCCGAGAAAAGAGCTGGAGAATCGATGAATATCGTATTTATGGGCACCCCGGCCTTTGCAGTACCCAGCCTGGAAATGTTGATTGCCGAAGGTTATTCCATAGCTGCCGTTGTTACTCAGCCTGACCGTCCGCAAGGGCGTAAAAAAGTGCTGACCCCAACGCCGGTTAAGGAAGCCGCTCTTCGTCACGGCATCCCTGTTCTGCAGCCGCAACGCCTGCGGAATCCGGAAGCCGTGGCCGAACTGGCCGAATATAAGCCTGACTTGATTGTCACGGCCGCCTACGGCCAAATCCTGCCGAAATCCGTGCTGGATATGCCAGCGCTTGGCTGCCTGAACGTCCACGGCTCGCTGCTCCCCGCTTACCGGGGAGGAGCGCCGATTCAGCGGAGCATCATCAACGGAGAGTCCGTCACAGGCATCACGCTGATGTATATGGCGGAGGGACTCGACACCGGGGACATGATCGCCCGCACCGAGGTCCCTATCGAAGACAACGATACGGCCGGAACCATGTTCGAGAAGCTGAGCCAAGCCGGCGCCGAGCTGCTTCGGCGGGAGCTGCCGCGGCTCGTGAAGGGCAAGGTGGAGGCCGAGCCTCAGGATGATTCGAAGGCAACGTATGCTCCGAATTTGACCCGGGATGATGAGAAGATCGACTGGAGCCGAACTTCCCGCGAAATTTACAATCAAATTCGCGGCCTGGTTCCTTATTCCGGCGGATTCACGCTGTGGAACGGCGAAGTGTTTAAAGTATGGGCAGCGGCTAAGCCGGACAGCGCCCAGAAGCCAGCTGGCGATGCGCAACCCGGGACCGTGCTTGAGCTGCAGGAGAAAGGGATCGTCGTGAAAACAGGCGACGGCACGCTGACGCTGCTTACGGTTCAGCCCAGCGGCAAGAAGGCAATGGATGCGGCGCAATTCGTGCGCGGGACGAGCCTGACGGCCGGGACGGTGCTGACGTGAGCGGAAACCGCAGCCCGAAGGGGCGACTGGACTCCCCGCGGGAGCTGGCGATGAATGTGTTGACACAGGTTGAGCAGGAGGGAGCGTACAGCAATCTCCTGCTCAACACGGCCCTGCAGAAGTCCTCGCTTGCGAAGAGCGACGCGGGACTTGCCACGGAGCTGATCTATGGCACGATCTCGCGGCTGAACACGCTCGATTATTTTTTGGACAAGTTTGTAAAAAAAGGGGTACAGAAGCTTCAGCCGTGGGTAAGGGCGCTGCTTCGCATCAGTCTGTATCAGGTCGTATATCTGGATCGGATTCCGGATCACGCGGTTGTCAGCGAGGCCGTTAATCTGGCGAAGCGCCGCGGGCATCAAGGGATTTCCGGTATGGTGAACGGGGTGCTTCGGAATATTTTGCGCCAGAAGGAAAGCTTGGCGATTCCGGAGAATATGCCGACTGCTCAGCGCATTTCTCTGCTGCACTCCCATCCGCAGTGGCTGGTGGAGCGCTGGATATCCCAGTACGGGATCGAGACGACAGAAGCGATCTGTGCCGCAAACAATGAACCGCCGGCAGTCAGCGTCAGGGTGAATACCACGATGATCAGCCGTGAGGACATGCTGACATTAATGAGCAGCCACGGCCTCGATGCCACCCCTTCGTCGCTCAGCCCCTATGGGATTGTCGTAAAAGGAGCGGGCAATATGGCCTTGACCGATTGGTACCGGGACGGAATGATTTCGATCCAGGATGAAAGCTCCATGCTGGTCGCCGAGGCTGTTAAGCCCGAGCCGGGGATGCGGGTGCTGGATTGCTGCGCGGCCCCGGGCGGGAAAAGTGCCCACATGGGCGAGCTGATGAAGGATGAAGGCAGCATTGTCGCTAACGACATTCATGCGCATAAAGGCAAGCTGATCTCGGATCAGGCCAGCCGTTTGGGACTGGACAGCATTTCGATCGTGACCGGGGACGCGCTGGATTTGGTTGACCGCTTCGAGCCTGCGTCTTTTGACCGAATTTTGCTGGATGCTCCCTGCTCGGGCCTTGGCGTCATCCGCCGCAAGCCCGATCTGAAGTGGGGCAAGTCACAGGAGGACATTCATGAAATTGCGGCGCTGCAGCTAAGGCTGCTGGAGTCGGTCTCTACCTTGCTTCGTCCCGGAGGACTCTTGGTATACAGCACGTGTACGATTGAACCGCTGGAGAATGAAGGTGTTGTATCTGCTTTTCTGGAAGGCCATTCCGAGTTTGAAATCGCGGAAGATGGTCTTGGCGCCTTAAGCCGGCTGGAAGAGAAATCGCTTCTGCAAGGAGGCGGGATTCAAATTCTGCCCCAGCACTATCATAGTGACGGTTTTTACATTGCAAGACTCGGCAGACGCCCCTCATAAGGGCGCTGCCGCCATGACTATAGTCGTATCCCGCCAATGCCGGCGGGTTTTCCTCTTTTACCGTCTCTTTTATTTATGTTAGAATAGGAAGAATGAAAAAAGAGATGCATATGAATGTAATAGGGAGAGTTCGGAAGAATGCTGGCTGGACATCCTCTAAATTAGACAGGTGTGGTGAGAATGAAACCTTTTATATATGATTATTCACTGGAAGAGCTTCAAGCATGGGCTCAAGAGAATGGGGAGCCGGCGTTTCGCGGAACCCAGATTTATGACTGGCTGTACGTGAAGCGGGTGAACGACTTTGCGGAAATGACGAATCTATCCAAGGAGCTTCGCTCGAAGCTGGAGCAGGAGTTCAGTTTTGTTACCCTGACGGAAATTACCAAGCTGGAGTCGAAGGACGGAACGGTCAAGTTTCTGTTCGGCTTGCATGATGACCATGCGATCGAGACCGTCATCATGAGGCACAATTACGGCAACAGCATCTGCGTGACAACGCAGGTAGGCTGCCGTATCGGATGTACGTTCTGCGCATCCACGCTGGGTGGCTTGAAGCGAAATCTGACCTCCGGCGAGATTGTTGCCCAAGTGGTTCAGGCGCAGAAGATTCTCGATAAAACGGGAGAACGTGTCGGCAGCATCGTGATCATGGGCTCGGGCGAACCGTTTGAGAACTATGAAGCGACGATGAAGTTTCTGCGCACGATGATCCATGAAAAAGGATTGAATATCGGCCAGCGCCACATCACCGTTTCGACGAGTGGCATTGTGCCTAACATCTATAAATTCACGGAAGAGGATACCCAGATTAATCTGGCCATCTCCATACATGCACCGAACGATAAGCTACGCTCCAAGCTAATGCCTGTTAACCGCCGGTTCCCGTTTGACGACGTGATTGAGTCGCTTCGTTATTACCAGGCAAAAACCGGGCGGCGCATTACGTTTGAATACGCCTTGATCGGCGGCGTAAACGATCAGGTTGAGCATGCCGAAGAGCTTGCGGACGTCATTAAGGATATGAACTGCTTCGTCAATCTGATTCCGGTTAACCATGTGCCGGAACGGAAATATGTTCGCACATCGCGGAACGATATTTTCAAATTTCAACGTGCGTTAGCAGACAAGGGGGTCAATGTGACCATCCGTCGTGAACAAGGCCATGATATCGCTGCCGCTTGCGGTCAGCTGCGGGCCAAGCATATGGAGTTGAGGTGAGAAGATTTGATCAAGACGGTTCATGTAAGCCATGTGGGACGCGTTCGTCCTGTTAATGAAGATTCGGTATTTGTTAGCACACTGGAGCATGGCTATACCTTGGGTGTGGTTGCTGACGGTATGGGAGGTCACCTTGCGGGTGACACCGCCAGCAGGCTTGCGGTAGATACCGTGGCCGAGGATTTGTCCTCTTTGGAACAGGACATGTCCATGGAAAGTATCCGGGCTGCGCTTGGTGATGCCATATTGCATGCCAATGCCGTTATCTATCGGGAAGCCTCGGCTGATGAGCGGCTTCACAATATGGGCACGACGATTGTAGCGGTGCTGCTGCGAGGTTCCGAAGGCTATATCGGACATATCGGGGACAGCAGGGCTTACAAAGTCGTTCCCGGACAAGTGATTCGACTCACAGATGATCACACATTGGTCAATGAGCTTTTTAAGAGTGGTCAGATTACGGAAGATCAACTGGAGACCCATCCCCGGAAAAATGTATTAAGCCGGGCGCTAGGAACGGATGTGGATGTGACGGTTGAGCTTACACCGGTTACGATCGGAGAAGGCGAAGTGCTGCTGCTCTGCAGTGACGGGCTCAGCAACCGGGTCAGCCGCGAGCTGATCGGACAGATTTCCGGTTCACTTGACCTTCCTCTGGAAGAAAGAGCGGATCGCCTGCTTCAACTGGCACTTCTTGCCGGCGGTGAGGACAACATCACGGTCGCCATGTTTGAACATCAAGAAGAAGTTGTCGGGCAACGTATAAAGGGGTGGGATTCATGATCGGACATGAATTGGCTGGTCGTTATAAAATTATAGAACGCATCGGTGGCGGTGGCATGGCGCTGGTCTACAAGGCTCAGGATATTTTGCTGAACCGGAATGTAGCGATCAAAGTGCTTCGCCAGCAGTTTGTGCACGACGAGGAATTTATTCGCCGTTTCCGGCGTGAAGCACAATCAGCGGCTTCGTTGTCGCATTCCAACGTGGTCAGCATCTATGATGTGGGCCAAGAGGAAGATGTGCATTACATCGTCATGGAATATATCGAAGGTCAGAATTTGAATGAAATTATAAAAGAACGGGCACCGCTGCAGGTGGAAGAAGCTGTGCGGATTGCTACCCAGATCTGTGATGCACTGGGGCACGCTCATCATAACCAGATCATTCACCGGGACATTAAACCGCATAATATTCTGATTGGCCGTAATGGGAGGGTCAAAGTAACCGACTTTGGCATTGCCAGAGCGGTCACGTCGACAACCATTACGCAGACAGGCTCTGTTGTGGGTTCTGTGCATTATTTTTCCCCGGAGCACGCCAAGGGCGTCGTTACGGGCGAAAAATCGGATTTATACTCACTTGGTATTGTGTTATATCAAATGCTCACGGCCCGTCTCCCATTTCTGGGCGAGAGCCCCATTAGTGTTGCTCTGAAACACCTCCAGGAGGAATTTGATGAGCCTAGAGAAGTGAATCCGCTCATTCCTCAAAGCGTGGAGAACATCATCCTGAAGTCCATGCGCAAAAACCCGGAGGAGCGTTACCAGTCTGCCGAAGAGATGATGGACGATCTCGAGACGTGTTTGATGCCGATGCGACTCAACGAACCGAAGATGGAGTTCGAGGACGATGCCGATTCTACCCTGGTCATGCCGGCGCTCAAAACGATGCAGCGCAGCAGCCAGCATCATGACGAAGACGATGACTCGGATGATGAGGACTTTGAGGAAAAGCCGACAGGTAAACCGAAGAAAAAATGGGTCAAGCCGACCATCATCATCGGCTCAGTGCTCCTGTTCCTCGGCATTATGTTTGGTGTCGTCATGTATGTGAACAATATGCTGGAGGTGCCGGAGGTCAAGGTGCCGCAAGTGGTAGGCATGACGGAAGAGGATGCGATCCGCGCGCTTGAGGCCCAAGGTTTGACGGTGGATGAGGAAGTCATTCGTGAATATAAACCAAATGTCGATGAAGGCATTGTGTTTGCCCAGGATAAGGAACCAGAGACCATGCTCAGGCAGGGGGCACCGGTTCAATTGTCGGTTGGGGATAAGAAGCCGCTTAAGCAAATGCCGGATCTCTCGGGTAAGACGTTTGATCAGGCAGTTGAGATCCTGATAAATATGGGCATTAAGGAAAAGGCTATTAAGCAGGCGTCTGAAAACAATGATACTGTACCTGCCGATCAGATATTTGATCAGAGTCCTTCCGCGGAAACAGAAATTGATCCTGACCAGGTGGAGGTACGGGTCACGATCAGTAAGGGTAAGCAAACGGTCAATATGCCGAGCCTGATTGGAATGGACAAAGACAAAGCGGTCGCTACCATCGAATCCTTCGGCCTTAAGGTTGATGCGATAAAGGAGAAATCCAGCTTCGAAGTGAAGAAGGGCGAAGTAATGGAACAATGGCCGTATGAACCTAATGTTCCTGTAGCGCCTAACTCCAAAATCACGCTGTTCGTCAGCTCCGGCTATCCTTCGGACGCGCTTGAGTATAATTACAGCGTACCGGTGTCGCCGAGCGTCGAAGGTCAAGAAAGCAAAATCCGGGTGGTCTTCAGCGATGCGCTGGGAGAAAATCAGGAAGCCGTGAATAAGACCATTACGACTTCCGAAATGGTACCTGTTAAGCTGCTGCTGGCTCCCGACAAGCATGCAACGGTCATGATCTTCCGTGACGGTCGCCAAGTGGATACGTACAGCGTAAGTTACAGCGATGTCAAGAATGGTACCGTGCCGCAGCCGACCTTTGAGCAGCCGCCTGTTGAACCTGATGTACCGGTGGACACGAATCCGGATGAAGGAAATGGCGAGGAAGGCTCGAATGAGGAAGATGATGCTGCTTATCATTGGGACTCCGGGAACAACGGAAACGGTAAGGGTAATGGCAAAGGTAATGGTAACGATTAGAAACAAGTCGTGAGAACACTAAATTTCAACAAGAAAGGTGAGGCCTATTATATGCTAGAGGGACTGATCGTGAAGGCACTAAGCGGATATTATTATGTCAAACCACTGCAGGATGGCAACATTATATCCGGGGAGGACCCAGCGGTTCAATGCAGAGCCCGCGGCATTTTCAAAAAGAAAGGTATCTCTCCGCTCGTTGGAGATCACGTGATGTACTCATTGACTGAAAATGGGGAAGGGACCGTGGATGAAATTCTTCCACGGTCTTCCCAACTAATTCGCCCGCCTGTCGCGAACGTCGACTTGGCGGTGCTGTTGTTTTCGGTCAAAGAACCGGATCTGAGCCTGCATCTGCTGGACAAGTTTCTGGTACATATAGAGCATGAGGGCCTTGAGGCATTGATCTGCCTGACGAAGCAGGATCTTGTGGACGCCACCGACGATGTGCTGGAGCAGGTGAAGCGCCAGTATGAAGAGATTGGTTACGAAGTGCTGATTACCAGCTCTCTGCAAGGGATCGGGACGGAAGAGGTGAAGAAACGCCTGGCCAGTCGAATCAGTGTCTTCTCCGGTCAATCCGGTGTCGGGAAATCGTCCCTGCTGAATGCGTTAATGCCTGGCCTCTCGCTGGAGACGAGCGAAATTAGCCTGCGTCTTGGCCGCGGTCGTCATACGACACGTCATGTGGAGCTGATTGAGCTTGATAACGGGGGGTATGTTGCCGATACACCCGGCTTTAGCCAGCTGGATTTTCTGGAGCTGGGTGTCGAGGAGTTATCGACCTGTTTCAGAGAATTTGCTCCTTATGCTGCCGAATGTAAATTCAGAGGCTGCAGCCATCTGCAGGAGCCGGGCTGCCGGGTGATCCAAGCCAAAGAGGATGGAATCATCCTGGCTAGCCGTTATGAGCATTATGTGGAGTTTTATACGGAGATGAAAGACAAGAAACGGAGGTACTGAATGATGATAAAAATTGCCCCATCCATATTGTCAGCGGATTTTGCGAAGCTGGGACAAGAAATTAAAGAGGCTGAGGCCGGCGGAGCCGATTGGATTCATGTGGACGTTATGGACGGACACTTTGTACCCAATATTACGCTGGGGCCGCCGATCGTCCAAGCGATCAGGCCCCATACGAGCCTGACGCTTGATGTGCACTTGATGATTGAGCAGCCGGAGCTGTATATTGCGGACTTCGCCAAGGCTGGAGCCGATCTGATCACCGTTCATGCCGAGACCTGCCCGCATCTTCATCGCGTCATCCATCTGATCAAAGAGTTTGGCGTGAAGGCCGGCGTCGCGATCAATCCGGCTACGCCGGCCCATGTCCTTCAGGAAGTGCTTCCTGACTTGGATTTGGTACTGGTAATGACCGTGAACCCGGGGTTTGGCGGACAGGCTTTTATCGAGCGGACGGTAAACAAGATCTCACAGCTGCGTGAATGGATTTCTAACTCCGACTACCCGAATATCCATATTGAAGTGGATGGCGGCATTACAGCGGAGACAGCGCCGCTTGTGGTGGAAGCGGGAGCGGATGTCCTGGTTGCGGGCAGCGCGGTATTCGGCATGCCGGATCGCGCGGCAGCCATTGCCAAAATCCGTGACAGCGTAACATCTTGACCAGAACGTGAGCAACGGGATGCATAGGGCGCGGGGTTCCCGCATAAATATGGTTACATGAGCTGGGTTCTCATGTAGCCTTTTTTGTCTGTGTTCACATCTAAGGGCTTGGTGCATAACATAATCTAGGAAGGCATGAGAATGATGGGGAGGGTGAGACATGAAATTCTATACGTTCAAGCTGCCGAAGTTTTTGGGAGGTTTTGTGAAGGCCATCTTAAATACGTTTCACAAGAGCTGACAGCTTGTCCCGGCGTAACAAAACCTCCGCCTGGGACTGACGCCGCCTAGCCGGTTCTGGGGAAAGAGGCAAGAACACTCCGATAGAGCGCATGGAGGACATACCGCATCTGTATGCGGAAGTTTTCTTGCGGTATAAGAAAGCCAAAAAACGCGTTAGTCCTCCTTCGCTTTCTTATATCAAAAGAAGAGTGTCTAGCGACGTACTTATCGAGGACAGACCGCGTTCGACCGGAAGTTTTTCTTGCGATATAAGAAAGCGGAAGTTTTGCTCTTTCATTTTTCTTATATCTAAATAAAAAAAGCACCTGCTAACTGCTAAGGGTGCTTTTTGTTTAGAAGAAGAATATGTATCTAAACGCAAGAAAAACTTCCTTGTCCCGGATCGCCCACAAATGGTGCCTGGAGATTAAGAAGTTTTTCTTCATATAACACAAGATGATTATACGCGAGTCACTTTACCGGATTTCAAAGCGCGAGTGCTGACGTATACACGTTTTGGCTTGCCATCTACCAAAATGCGAACCTTTTGAACGTTGACACCCCAAGAACGCTTGTTGTGATTGTTAGCGTGAGAAACATGGTTACCACTGCTTGGTTTCTTGCCAGTTACATAACATTTGCGAGCCATTCATTACACCTCCTTGTTCCTAACCCTGCATGAAACAATACTTAAATATAATATCACAGTAAAAATTGCTCCGTCAACTGTCCTAAAAACATTTATTTCTCTTTGCCATTATAGTACAATGTTGATTAGTCCATAATATTTCCGAAGAAATAGTTCGTGGGCTGCTCGGCAGGGCTCTCAAGAGGCTTGGGAACCGCCGGAAAGCGTAGAGGACGAGAGGATAGCCCAACCTAGATTTATGATCCATTAATCACGGTAAGTCTTTTATTTACTGCCTGGGCATTTCGTCAGCTATAAGCTATGAAATAGATATGAAATTTACAACAAGTAGTGTTATGGGTATCAAGCCAGGAAGGGGAATTCTCATTGAGTAAGCGTTCTTTGAATGGAACAGAATTTACCGCGATGGTCCTAGCCGGAGCGGAGCAGCTGCAGCAGCATGCAGAACACGTCAATTCCCTGAATGTGTTCCCGGTGCCGGACGGCGACACGGGGACCAACATGAATTTGACGATGACGGCAGGTGTGGCAGAACTGAAGAGTAAGTACTCGGAGTCCGTCGGGCATAGTGCCGGTGTGCTATCCAAGGGGCTTCTGATGGGAGCCAGAGGGAACTCGGGGGTTATTCTGTCCCAGCTGTTCCGCGGTTTCAGCCGATATGCGGCACCTTATACAGAACTAAATTCTCATCAATTCGCCGCAGCACTGCAGACAGGCGTAGAAGCTGCGTATAAAGCTGTCGTGAAGCCTGTTGAAGGCACCATCCTTACCGTAGCTAAAGAAGCGGCCAAGCATGCGGTCTATTTCTCCCGCCGCAACAACGATATCGTGGAATTGATGGAGCAGGTGTTGGCCAAAGCCAAAGAAACACTGTCCCAGACGCCTGATATGCTCCCTGTTCTGAAGCAGGTTGGCGTTGTGGATTCGGGTGGCCAGGGCCTGGTTTACATTTATGAAGGTTTCTTGCAGGTGCTGAGAAAAGACGCTCCGTCCGGATCGTTTGCTGTTGCGGAAGGACAAGCTGAACAGAGCAGCAAGGCACCGGCCTTCCAAGCGGTTCCTGACTTCTCGGCGGTTCAAGCTCCGGCCTCAGCCCAGTCCAGACTGTCCACAGAGGACATTGAATTTTTATACGACATGGAATTCTTTATTAATAGGCAGCTCGGGGAAGGAACGGGTGCAGACTTTGATGAAGATAAGTTCCGGAAAGCGCTTGCAGTGAATGGTGATTCCATCATTGTTATCGCCGATGACGAGACCATCAAAGTTCATGTGCATTCCAAGGCTCCGGGCGAAGTGTTGAACCTGGCACTACTGTATGGAGAAATTACCCAGATTCATATATTGAATATGCGCGAGCAGCACCGTGATTTGCTGACAACGGGAATGGACATCGCACCGATGCCCGAGTTGTTTGCGGATATTCCGGCAGAGACCGTAACACCGGAAGCTCCGGCTGTTCCTCCGGCAGACGAGATCGCACCATACGGTTTCATTGCGGTATCGTCAGGGGAAGGCATCTCTGACATATTCAAATGTCTGGGCGTTGACGTCGTTCTCTCCGGAGGACAGACGATGAACCCGAGCACCGAGGATTTTGTCAATGCGATTTCTTCGATCTCGGCTCAGCAGATTTACATTCTGCCGAACAACTCCAACATCGTGCTGGCTGCCCAGCAGGCGAGAGAGCTTCTCGAAGGCGAGCGCAGCGTAACGGTCATTCCGAGCAAGACGATTCCGCAGGGGATCGCGGCTGCATTTGCTTTCCAGGAAGATGAGAATGCGGATATGAATACCGACAACATGCTGGATGCGATCACTCGTGTGCAATCAGGTCAGGTAACCTATGCCGTTCGGGACACAACGATTGATGATCTGGAGATCAAGGCCGGTCAATTCATCGGCATTCGCAATTCCAATATCGTTGCAGCGAATGAGGATTTGATTACGACCTCCCAGGATTTGCTGGGTAAAATGCTGGAGTCCGGCGATGAAATCGTGACTCTGCTTACCGGGGCGGACGCAAGCGAAGAATCGACCAACGCACTTACGGAGTGGCTCGGCGAGCAATACCCTAACGCAGAGGTTGAGGTACACTACGGCGGACAGCCGATCTATTCCTATCTGTTCTCCGTTGAGTCTTGATAAACAACGCTTTGACATTATGCAAGGTACATTTTAGGAGGGGTTCCGGTGAATAAGACCGTTATTGTGACAGACAGCACAGCGGATATTCCGGCAGACCTGGCGAAGCAACACAACATTCATATTGTGCCGCTGAGACTTATGTTCGGGGAAGATACGTATTTGGACGGAGTCGAAATCACGCCGGGAGAGTTCTACAAAAAGCTGGTGCAGTCGCCCCAGCTTCCAACGACCTCCCAGCCTTCACCCGCAGATTTTGTAGCTGTGTATGAGTCCATTCTGGAACAGCACCCAGGCTGCTCCATTGTGTCCATTCACATCTCATCCGGCTTGAGCGGAACGTATCAGTCCGCATTGCTTGCAACCTCTCTAATCGAAGGAGAAGCGGATATCACCGTATGGGATTCCAAATCGGCGTCCTACGGTTTCGGACTATTCGTGGTTCATGCAGCGAAGCTCGCACAAGAAGCTGCGGCTGTTCCAGATATTATTTCGTCGCTTGAGGATCTTCGCTCCAAGCGCCGTCTCTACTTCCTGGTAGACACGCTGGAGTATTTGCAGAAGGGTGGGCGAATTGGCAAGGCTTCGGCCGTGCTTGGCACCCTGCTTAACATTAAGCCGATCCTGTCCATTGACGGCGAAGGGATTATCTTTCCGGTAGACAAGGTCCGCGGTCGCAAGAAAGCGACGGCCAAAATCATTGAGCTGTTTCAACAGGATCTATCCGGTGTGAAAAATATTAAAGTGGCTGTGGGTCATACAGCTGACCCTGCTCAGGTTGAGGATTTTCTGCAGCAGCTGTCCGCTGTGTTTACGATCGAGGAAACGGTGTATTCCGAGATTGGTCCGGTTATCGGCACGCACGTTGGACCGGGAACCATTGCAGCATATATATGGCCTGCTTAAGTGAGGTAGATGATATGAGTCTCAAACTCGATCAAATATCCGTCAGACAGATCAACGGCGTGAGCGCCCTGAAAGAGGGGGAGCTTCACGCCTTTGGCGTCTCTACGGTCAAGGATCTTTTGGAGTATTACCCCTTCCGGTATGAGGATTACCGGCTCCGTTCCCTGAGTGAAGTCAAGGACGGGGACAAAATTACCATTCAAGCCAAGATCGCGAGCGTGCCGGTACTGCAGCGCTACGGGCGTAAATCCCGTCTCACCTGCAAAATGCTCGCTGAAAACTGGATGTTCACCGCAACCTGGTTTAACCGGCATTTTCTGAAAGACCAGCTTACGGCCGGCCGGGAGATCGTGCTGACGGGCAAGTGGGATCAGCGCAGAATGCAGCTTACGGTGTCCGAATCCGAGTTCCCGGATAAGGGAGCCTTTCGCAGCGGAACGCTGCAGCCGGTGTATTCCATCGGCGGGAAGATCACGCAATCCTGGATCCGAAAAACGATGGGACAGGCATTGGAGCAATACGGGGAGATGATTCCCGAGATTTTGCCGCAATCCTTGCTCAGGAAATATGATCTGATGCCGCGTAAAGCGGCGATCATGACGATCCATCAGCCCGTTGACTCCCGGGAAGGTCAGGAAGGGCGGCGCCGGATGGTGTACGAGGAGCTCTTCTTGTTCCAATTGAAAATGCAGGCGTTCCGCGCGCTAAATCGGAGTCGGATGGACGGTGTTGTACATACGGCTGACAATGCAACGATCCGCGAGTTCGTGCGCAGCTTCCCGTTTGAGCTTACCGATGCGCAGAAGAAGGTGGAGCTGGAGATTTTGCATGATATGCGTTCCCCTTACTGCATGAACCGCTTGCTTCAAGGGGATGTCGGTTCGGGAAAAACGATTGTTGCCGCCATCGCTCTGTTCACAACGGTGCGCTCGGGCTTTCAAGGAGCCTTGATGGTGCCGACGGAGATTCTTGCCGAACAGCATATGCGTTCCCTGCAGAAGCTGTTTGAGCCCTTTGGCATTACCGTCGGCCTGCTGACGGGCAGCGTAACGGGGAAGAAGCGTAAAGACCTGCTGGCTTCCTTACAGATGGGGTTGACGGACGTTGTCGTGGGCACCCATGCGCTCATCCAGGATGATGTGTACTTCCGGGAGCTGGGACTCGTCGTAACGGACGAGCAGCATCGTTTTGGCGTGAATCAGCGAAGCGTACTTCGCCGTAAAGGCTATAACCCGGATGTGCTCACGATGACGGCGACGCCGATTCCACGGACGCTGGCAATTACCGCCTTTGGCGATATGGATGTATCCACGCTGTCAGAGCGTCCGAAAGGTCGTATTCCCATTACGACCTATTGGGTCAAACATGAACTCATGGACCGTGTGCTCGGATTTATTTCCCGGGAAGTAAATCAAGGACGTCAGGCATATCTGATTGCTCCTTTGATTGAAGAATCGGACAAGCTGGACGTTCAGAATGCGATCGATTTGCATGTCCAGATGCAGCAAGCCTTTCCTACATATGCTGTGGGCTTGCTGCACGGCCGTATGACGCCTGCCGAGAAGGATGAGGTCATGCGCCAATTCTACAGCAATGAGGTCCAGCTGTTGATTTCCACGACGGTCGTTGAGGTTGGCGTCGATGTGCCGAACGCAACCCTGATGATCATTATGGATGCCGATCGCTTCGGTCTGTCCCAGCTGCACCAGCTTCGGGGCCGCGTTGGCCGTGGGCAGCATGCATCGTATTGCGTACTTGTGGCCGATCCGAAATCGGAAGTGGGTCAGGAGCGGATGCAGGTTATGACCGAAACCGAGGACGGCTTCGAGGTATCCCGGAGGGATTTGGAGCTACGGGGCCCTGGCGACTTTTTCGGTACGAAGCAGAGCGGACTGCCGGAGTTCCGGCTGGCCGACATGGTCGCCGACTTCAAAGTAGTGGAGGAGGCCAGGGGCGATGCAGCGGCTCTGGTCAGCGACAGTTCCTTCTGGACGTCTCCTGAATATGAACCATTACGCGACTTTTTGCAGCAGGAGAAGATCTTTCAGGGCGATATCATGGATTAATAACATGAATCTGTTGGCACAATGGACAGACCTTCGTCATATACTCAAAAAAGGTAGCAGCATTTATGACTGGAGGTGCTTCAACATTGAGTTATCAGCAGTACGGGATTAGTCCGCAGCTGGTTGAACGAATCAAGCTAAAAATGAAAAACCCGGCGGTCAAGGAAAGAATTAAAGGGCTGACTCAGGGGTTGACCAAGGCAGATCTTCAAAATAGCGCAAAAGTCCATCAATTGATCCGGACTGCCAGCGGCATCTTGAATGAAAAGCTGAGCTCCACGCAGGAGCAGCAAATGGTTCAATTCGTGCTTGCACAGCGCATCGATCCGAACAACACCTTCCATTTGATCAAGCTGTGGGGTATGTTTCGATAACAATTGGATGACATCAAGGATTGACTTTGCATAGAAGAAGCCCCTCTCGGGAGTGTTTTCTCCTTATGAGCAGGGGCTTTTGATTTGGGATATGCAGGGATAAAACGTTCCTGACGTTCTTCCGCAAATGGAGTTTTTGATTTATGTTCCAATCGATAGCAGAAAAAGCGGAAATTGAAGAGGAATCCCGAACCTTTCTGAAAGATTTAGCTGCCTGTAATGGAGCGGATGCAATCCTCCGAGTCATTTTTAACGGAGTTCACGGTGGTGCTGACCGGTACGGCCTGCATTTCCTCCGCGGGGTAAGGTCTCAGAAGCTCTTTGAGGGATTGCAGGAAGGAAGGGCTGCTATCATTGGAATGAGAAGACGTCTGTCGTTCAAGCCATAGTGCTTCGTCTGCGGGTCTCAGAATGACAGGCATCCGGTTATGGATCGGCTCCATGAGTTGATTGGGTGCGGTGGTGATGACGGTGCAGGTGCTGAGCTTATCTCCGCCCGGGGTGATCCAGGTATCATACAGACCGGCCATGCTGAATATTTCACCGTTCCTCAAGCCGATGCGAAAGGGCTGCTTGCCATTGTCGTTTTTTTGCCATTCGTAAAAGCCGTCTGCAGGAATCAGGCATCTTTTCCGATAAAAGGGCATCCTAAAGGCAGGCTTGTCTTCCAGCGTTTCACTGCGCGCGTTGATCATTTTGGCTCCGGCCGAGGAATCCTTGGCCCAGGATGGGACAAGCCCCCACTGCAGCTGACCGATTCGGTTGGTGCTGCCGTCGTTAATAATCGCCGTGACCATCTGCGTTGGAGCGATGTTGTACCGGGGAATGTGAAAGGGAGATACCGATTCGGGATCGATGAGATATCTGGTCATCAGTTCTTCCCAAGTGACCGTGAGTGTAAAGCGTCCGCACATCGTTTCAAGCCTCCTGTTATTTGCCGTCGCTTAAGATTTGAATAGATTGTCTAATTAAGATTTTTAATGAGTTCAGAACGAATTTGCTACGTAGAGATTTTCAGTGCATTTGTGTTTGAGTATATCAAATATTGCCTAACTTACCAAAGGGTCTGGCTCATTGCCAGACTGAGCATCATGAATGGAGGATTTTTCGTGTTTGATTTAAAAGCTAACGGTACCTCGGTTAAGACAGAAGTTGTTGCCGGGGCCACGACGTTTTTCACGATGGCGTATGTGACCGTTGTGAATCCGCTGATACTATCGCAAGCAGGTGTGCCCTTTGAGCAGAGCTTCACGGCTACGATTATTGCCGCTGTGATTGGTACACTGCTGATGGGGCTTGTAGCCCGCTACCCGATCGCTGTGGCGCCGGGGATGGGCTTGAATGCCTACTTCACCTATTCCGTTGTTCAGGGACACGCCGGACTTGGGTATATTGAAGCTTTCTCGGCGGTATTTATAGCCGGTATTCTGTTTTTGGTGTTATCGATGACTTCCCTGCGGCGCAGGCTGATTGAGATGATCCCGTCGAATCTGAAGCATGCGATTACGGTCGGTATTGGCCTGTTTATTGCTTTTATCGGTTTGCGGATGAGCGGCATCATTACAGCGCATCCGGACAATCTGGTAGCGCTCGGCGATCTGCACCAGCCATCGGTTGTACTGGCCTTGGTAGGACTTGCGGTTACGCTTGTGCTGCTGGCCCGMGATGTGAAAGGTGCCTTGTTTATCGGTATGATTATCACCGGGATTATTGCTTATTTTGCCGATATGCTGTCCTTTACGAGCGGGATTATGTCGGTACCTGCGCTGCCGGAAGGCATCTTGGTATGGAACCCGATTACCGCTGCCTCGGATGTGATCAGGCATGGGCTCTATGCCGTTGTGTTCTCGTTCCTCCTGGTGACGCTGTTCGATACCACAGGTACGGTAGTTGGTGTGGCGGAGCAGGCGGGGCTGATGAAGGATAACAAGCTGCCTCGTGCAGAACGTGCCATGTTCTCCGATTCGGTGGCAACCGTGGCCGGATCCATGGTCGGTACAAGCCCGACCACCGCTTATGTTGAATCGGCAGCCGGCGTTGGCGCAGGCGGTCGGACTGGATTGACGGCGGTCGTCGTGGCCGCATTATTCGTGGTTGCCGCCTTTTTCAGTCCGCTGATCGGCGCGGTTGCCGGGTTATCCGCCATTACGGCACCTTCGCTCATCGTAGTGGGCTGCCTGATGCTGAGCAGCGTTCAGCACATCCGGTGGAATGATTTTGATGAAGCGTTCCCCGCGTTTCTTGTCATCCTGACCATGCCGCTTACGTCCAGCATCGCGACCGGGATCGCGCTCGGTTTTATTTCATACCCGCTGATGAAAATCGTGAAGGGCAAGTGGAAGGCGGTTCACCCGTTGATGTATATTTTTGCGGTGCTGTTCGTACTGCAGCTAGTCTTTGTCCCGCATTGATTTATACACGTGAAAATCCCCTGCCAGGTCTAAGCAGACCTGGCAGGGGATTTTGGTGTATGCCGATAAAGTATTGCAGCCGAACACCGAATTCTCGCCGATGGATATTTTCTCCGAAAATGAGCGTGAGGCTTGCTTGTAACGGGTCGTGATGATGCTGCAACGGTTCCGGGTTGTTGTTTTCGTCCGGATACAGGGATGCTGCTCCTGGTGGCCATGGACGCATCGGGCTCAGCGAGCTCGGCTCCATACGTCCGCGTACTTCGTGACGAGGCCGTGCTCGTCAACCTCCAAATCCGCTTGATAGGCTCCATCGTTACTCTCATAACGATAGGTATACTCGCCCGTACGCGTATATTGCTGGGGAAGGGGGGCAATGGTTAGACTCGGGAACTGAATCCAAACGGCCGTCATGGACGCGCTCTCTCCAGGCCTCAGCTTCAAGCGTCGGATCGGCAAGGAATTGGTGGAGGGGGTAATTCCGAGGTCAATGTCGGTCACGCCGGCAAATGCGGTGAGCTCGGTATCGCCGTCCCACCAGCGGCCGTCATCATCCCGCTCCAGGTGAAGGGACTGAACTTCCGTGCCGATTGAGAGCTTAATCTTTACCTTCCGGGTCTGCCAACTGCGGGTGGTTTCAACCTCATAGGAGCAGTGAAGCGGCCGGCCTTCCAGGCTGGCTACGACCATTCCGGTGAGCGTAAATCGGTGATGATGTCGATAGAGCCGACCATGCTCCAGAGAGGGGAGATCGTGTCTGTTCCAGAGCAGCGACTGCAGGAGCTGATCCGAGTTTGTGTTCAATAGTCCGTTTGGTTTCATTTCTTCTTCAACGTGCATATTGTCGTTCATGTGAGATCCCGTCCTTTATCAAAAGAGTATGAATGCGCATACATTCCCTTAACTTCGTTTACCTCGTAATTTGCTTAGTCCCCGTATACTTGCAGTTGTACCTTTTCCTTGTTCCGAGCCGTGCTCTGATCCTCTCTTAAATCCATTGCGGGGGTGACCGCTTGTGCTTCTCGCCCTGCTTCTCCAACTGCGGATATCCCGTTCCCGCGCATCAAGCAAAAGCGGTAGAATGACGCAGTCCTTGCAGACAGCAGCTCTTCCTAGGTTTGCAGTGGAGACGTTCATCTTCACCATCATATACAAACATATGTTTGTTATGCAACTGATAAATACAGAGTATGACAAAATACGAATTCAGACAAAGGAACTTTAGGTAGTTTCACCAGATATGTTGTAAGCTTTTTTTTTCTTCTTGATAGTTTTCTGATAATTACCGCTTATAGTCAAACGTAGCCACAAATGAGATGGATTTACGAAAGGAGTTTGATTTATGGGGAAGTCTTTCAAGCGTTGGCTCGTCTTGACGTTCAGCATATTTATTCTATTAACAGGATGCGGGAGCCTGAAAGATTTCACACAAAAGGTGATAGATGAAACAGAAAAAACCGCCCATTTTACATTGGATCTCGAGGAGGATACTTCATATACCATTGAGCAGCTCATCGATGATGGCCAGTTGGACAGAGTTGTTTTTGGCGGAAGACTGTATGAACTAAAGGATGAAGTCAATCCGAAGTCCAAGGGAGAGTATCTAGGGTTCATTGGGCAGACGCATTATGTGGATCAAGAGGGGAAGAGGTGGACAGAAGAGGAGCTAAAGAAGCCATATGTTTACTACAATCCGAAAGACATTCGAGAGAAACAGCCTTTGACCTACGGTTTCGCCTATCGATACAAACGGCAGCCTGAAGGCAGTTTCGACCTGATTATCATTGAGCTCAACAAAAAGCTTTTTCAAGCCAAGATGGTGCAGGGGGATTAGGGATTATCGCATCTTTGAAACATTTATTATGAAAGGATGAATGATTGTTGAAGGGTCAATTGTTAGAAATGAAGAAGGTCTCAAAAAGCTTTGGTAAGGAAAAAGTCGTAAAAGAGCTGTCGTTGCAGGTTCCTGAAAATTCCATATATGGATTGCTCGGCCCTAATGGAGCCGGAAAGTCCACCACACTTAAGATGCTGACCGGCATCATTACGCCGACATCCGGCAGCATTTGGTTTGATGGTCATATCTGGAGTCGGCGGGACCTTGGCCAAATCGGAGCGCTGATCGAATCCCCACCCATTTATGAAAATTTAACAGCTTTCGAAAATTTGAAGGTTCGGAGTCTGCTGCTCGGACTGCCGGACTCTCGGATCAAGGAAGTTTTAAATATTGTAGATCTTCAGTATACCGGCAAAAAAACGGCAAGCCAATTTTCTATGGGGATGAAACAGCGGCTAGGTATAGCGATTGCCCTTCTGAATCGTCCCCGGTTGCTTATCCTGGATGAGCCTACCAACGGCTTGGACCCGGTTGGAATTCATGAACTTAGGGAGCTTATTCGTACCTTCCCCCGTCTAGGTATGACCGTGATTCTCTCAAGCCATATACTGTCCGAGGTTGAACAAATCGCCGATCGTATCGGTATCATCAGCCAAGGCGTTTTGGGATATCAGGGAGAGATCCAATCTGGACAAAATTTGGAGCAGTTATTTATGGACGTCGTTGCTGCCCATAGGATCAGAGGTGGGGTAGTACAATGATGGATTTCCTTCGGTCAGAACATCTGAAACTGAAACGCACATTCTCATTGAAGCTGCTTATCCTAGTCCCTTTCGCAAATGTGGCATTTTCTTTCATCATGAATCCCATGTATTTTGTATCCAATACGATCAATTGGTGGTCCATTCTGTTCCTGCCGCTCACGATTGCGCTATGGTGCTGCCTGACACATCAAAAGGAACAGCGAGCTTCGAGTTATTCCGGCGTCTATCTGCTACCGGTTTCTGTGAAAAAAATATGGTTTGCGAAGCAGTTAGTAATTTCTATCTATTCCCTTGCTGCGATGATGGTTTATCTTGTTGTAATGGGCATTGCCGGCATGCTGTTATCCGGAGAGCTTATCGTTAATGTTAGGACTCTTATGGCTGTTTTGGTACTCTGGATCACAACGCTTTGGGAAATTCCTTTGTGTTTATGGCTGGCTCGGAAATGGGGAGCGGCCTTGGCCATGGGATTCAACATTGTGTGTGCATTGGGGTTTGGAATTTTGCTCTCTGCTCGGACGTTATGGTGGGCATGTCCATGGAGTTGGTCCATTCGGCTGATGTCTCCGGTTGTCAAGGTACATCCCAATGGAACCTTGCTTGAACAAGGACATCCCCTTCTTGAGTTGCAGGTTCTTCCGATTGGAATCGGTTTGTCGATATTGCTGACCCTACTCCTATGTTTATGGACGATGCAGCGATTTGAACCACAAAAAAGCGCATAAACAATAGGGAGGGTAAAGTAGGAGTATGAGTTTGTGGAGATGTTTAAGAGCGGATTTGTTAAAGCTTCGAAGAACCAAGATTTTATGGATTCATGTTGCGATTCCAGTCGTATGTGCAGTGCTTTTTCTGGGTTACTTCCATGGTAGAAAGATGGATTCTTTTCAGATGTATTCCTTTTACATGGAGAGCATCGGCGTTGCACTGCCCTTGCTTCTTGGGATGATCACCGGCTTGATGGTTTACCAAGAAAGACGTGCAGGGCACTTTCAAGTACTTCTTAGCGGTTCCGCATCCCGCTTATCAGGATATACGAGCAAGCTGCTGCTCTTGATTTTATTCGAGGCTTTTTCGATTCTTTTGGCTGTAGTACTATGGGTAGCAGGGATGAAATGGGTATTGCACTTGACCGATATTCCTTTGTGGAGTTACTTTTACGGATGGCTTTGGCTTACAGGTTCCAGTCTATTGATATGGATCGTACAACTTTTTTCAGCCTTTATGTTTGGAATGGGTGCTTCGATTCTATTGGGAGGCGCAGGGCTTCTGTTATCGGCACTTATGGCGACAGGGTTGGGAGATGGGATATGGATGTATGTCCCTTGGGCCTGGGGAGTTCGTTTCAGTGGGTTAACCGGCCTATTGCAAGAAGGAACCTTGCCGATGGAATTGGTGGACTATGTTCAAGATGAGTTAAAGCAGGGGCTTGTGTTTGCGACTTTGCTAACTTTAGCCGGTCTGGTTTTAAGTATGATCTGGTTTCGCCGATGGGAAGGCAAGCAAGCGCATGAATAGGCTGTTATTATAGGGAAAGACGTGATAGAAATGGCCAAAATCTTGGCGATTGACGACGACTCTGACATTTTAGCATTAATATCCAATATTTTGCATCGCGACCAACATGTCGTGATAACCCTTCAGGAAGTTACAGACATTAATCCAGAATTTTTTCAAGAATACGATCTGATCCTTTTGGACGTCATGATGCCTTATGTGGATGGCTTTGAGCTATGCAGGAGGATTCGGGGGTTTGTCAGCTGCCCCATTCTCTTTCTTACAGCCAAATCCCAAGAGGAGGATGTGGTTAACGGCTTGATGACGGGAGGGGATGATTATATTGCAAAACCGTTTGGCGTAAAAGAGCTGCGTGCGCGGGTAAATGCCCATTTGCGGAGGGAATCCCGGGAAAAGAACGTATCGAGGATGACCGTCGCGGGGGTTACTTTTGATTATGACGCCAAAGAAGTGTGGGTGGGGGAGCAACAGGTTCGGTTAACCCCCAATGAGTATAAGATATGCGAAATGCTTGCCAGACGAAAGGAGCGGGTATTCAGCCGGGAAGAAATCCATCAAGAGATATATGGAATCGATGGGGATGCCCTGTTTACTACGATTACGGAGTTTATACGGTCAATCCGCAGTAAATTTAATGCGTGTGGAGTGTCTCCGATCTCGACGGTCTGGGGAGTGGGCTACCGATGGCAAAACGACTGAAACAGACAACTCTACGTGTAGAGCTGCTCAAATACGTCATTTCATTAACCGTGTGTCTCGTTTCAATCGTACTTATAGGCGTATTCCTAAACCAGCTCGCCATTAATTCAGGGCTTGTGGTAAACGCTAATTATGATGAACGACGCGTGCTTGAAGCTGAGTCGATGATACAGGAAACTCCCCAATTCAAGAGGGAGCTGGTTCCCGATGAGATCCCGTTCGTTGTGCTGAAAAAGCCTGCGCTTGAAGTGGTAGATGGATCACTGGATGCTGCGGGAATGTCCTCGGCCATTCGGGCGATCCAGAACAGGACGGCTTACCAGGGACAATCGGTATACCGGGTCGTTGAGAGAGAGGATGCATACGTTGTTTTACATTATAAGGTTCGTACGCGCTTTACCTCACCGTTTTTAAGGGAGCATTTTCCGGATTATGAAGTGACAACCATCGCGCTGGGCATTGTATTGATCATAGGTGTGGTGTTGGCTGTCACTTCGGTGTTCGCGAGGAGACTTCAACGCCAATTCGACCGTATACAGGAGCTGACCCGAAGCATTCAAAACCAGGATCTGAGTCTGGAAGCGCAGGGGTCCCCGATTAAAGAATTCGATGATGTCATGACCTCCCTTCAGGAGATGGCAAAGGCGTTAGAGGCCTCACTGAAAGCGCAGTGGAAAACAGAAACTCGAAAGCGGGAACAAATCGCTGCCTTGGCCCATGATATCAAGATTCCGGTAACGATTATTAAAGGAAATGCCGAACTGTTAAATCTTGATGAACAGAGCGAGGAGCATGCGGGATATACCGAATATATCTTGAATGCGAGCAATAGGATCGAACATTATGTTAACATGCTTATTCAACTGTCCAAGGCCGAGCAGGACATGGCGATCATTAAGAAACCGACCTGTCTTAAGGATTTTATAGATGAACTCGTTCAGGACTTTACGGGTTATATCGGACATCGGAGGATTGAGCTTGAATTCGATGTTATGGAAGGATTGAAGATTGAACAGTCGACGATCTACATAGACAAAGCGCTGCTTCATCGAGCATTGATGAATATCTTGACAAATGCCGTGGATTATTCGCCTAATGGAGGGAAGATAGGACTCACGTTAATCAAGCGAGACCAACTCCTGTCATTTCGTGTGACTGACAGCGGACCGGGCTTTACCCTTGAGGACCTCGAGCAGGCTACCCAGTTGTTTTACATGGGAGACAAGAGCCGCACAGCTACAGAACACTACGGAATCGGATTGACCTTTGCCAGCAATGTTGCAAAGCTCCATCATGGAACTTTAACGCTTCGCAATCTTCAATGGCAGGGTGGAGCTGAGGTTACATTTCGAATTCCCATCGATCGAAGTCACTGACTCCGTGGCTTCGGTCTATTTGATTTGCCATGATTTGGAGGGGCTGTACCGAATTAATTTCCGGAGCAGTCCCTTCATCGTGTGACTTTCCGATATGCCGAAGAAACATTATGTTATTTGGAGC
The DNA here is from genome assembly GCF_049893405.1 of Paenibacillus sp. Dod16. Classification (NCBI taxonomy): domain Bacteria; kingdom Bacillati; phylum Bacillota; class Bacilli; order Caryophanales; family Paenibacillaceae; genus Paenibacillus; species Paenibacillus sp. Dod16. Next base: position 394,313 of record NZ_JBNDYG010000005.1, on the reverse strand, counting down.
AACATCGAAGCCAGAGCAAGCAGGGCAAACACTTTCCCCGGGTGAGCTGATGGATACTACTCCTCGGTTCTTAACCAGCACTCCACAGAAACACGATCGGTTGAAAATCCCGCATTGCACCAGAACCCTACCCATAAAACGCTTATTCCGTATATGGACTTGAAAACGTATGTGAAGTAATATGAAAAGATCGTATATCTCATACGGCATCATTTCATCAAGAGTAGGGGTACAGCTTCCATGAACATACCTAAACAACGCATCAAAATCAGTCTAGCCATGGTTATGCCTGCGCTGGTTTCATTATCCATTCTCATGACGATGTCGATTATGTTCTATATCCAGTATAAAAACGAGAAACGATCCTTATACAACAACACCATGTCGCTTAATTTATCCTCCGCACAAAAAATGGCGGTTACCCTTGAAGCGATTTTCTCAGGGATGCGCCAAAGTCTTCGCGCCTCTGCCAACAATCCGGCTATTGAGGCCAGCGCGGCATCCGATCAAAAGGAGCTGCAGGTCATTTTTGATCTGATGCTGCAGAGCAGCCCTTATTTCAACTCCGTATTTTGGGCCGATCAAGCGGGTACCATTCGCGTGGTTTCTCCTGTGGGGAATAATTTGAATCAGGCCCGATTAAAAACGGAGGGGACTACGGAGGCGCTACAGGAGAGAAAGTCCTATATATCTGCACCGTATAGAACGCCTGCCGGACGCTGGATTGTTCTTGCGAGCGAGCCGATTTTTGACAGCTCCGGCGAGTATCACGGTATGATTGCCGGCACAATATACTTGGAAGAGAACAATATATTGCATCGGATCTTCGGTTCCGGTGCGGGGAATGAGGAAGAATCCTACTCCTATATCGTGGATGCCCGCGGGAGGCTGCTCTATCATCTGGATAAAAGCCGGGTAGGGGAGGACGTAAGCTCTAACGGCGTGGTAAAGCGGCTCATGAGCGGCGAGAGCGGCATGCAACGTGTCATGAATACGGATGGTGACGATTATTTGGCCGGTTATGCCAGCGTTGCAATGAATGGCTGGGGGATTGTCATGCAGACGTCGGTAAGTTCCATTCTGGCCGATGTCGACCGCAACTTGGAAGACCAACTGAGAAGCATGCTTTTTCCGATCGTGCTTATGCTGGTCATAGCCGCCTATACGGCTGCAAGAATTGCCGCTCCGTTTACCCGGCTGTATAAATTAACGAAAATGGTAGCAGCGGGACAAACGGTGTCTTCTCAGGAATTCCGGCCGCATTGGAATCGGGAAGCCGATCAATTGAACCGGATCATGGGGGTGGCTGCCGAATCGCTGGCCAAGCAGACCCTTTCGTTACAGCAGGAAGCCATCACGGATCCATTGACGGGGCTGTCCAATCGCCGAGAGCTGGAACGCTGCCTTGATTCATGGGAAGCGCTTAGGGATCCATATGCTGTTTTAATGCTGGACATTGACCATTTTAAAAGCGTAAACGATACATATGGCCATCAAACCGGCGACCAGGTCCTGAAGCTGGTGGCGGCGGTCATGAACGATTGCGTTCCAGAGGGTGCGGTCTGCTCTCGTTTCGGCGGGGAGGAGTTTGTCATTCTTCTTCGGAAGCATAGTATGGATGAAGCCTATCGTTTGGCTGAGCGAATTCGCAATGCGATTCAGAATTCCAAAACGCCTTATTCGCTAACACTTACCGTATCGATCGGCGTCTCCTTGTATCCTGAACATGGCAGCCGAGAGGATGTATTCCAGGCAGCGGATATGGCGTTATACCGGGCGAAGGACGAAGGACGTAACCGGACGATTGCGGGAGTGATATCGGCATAATGTACAAGCCATCGGCATGGCAGGTCTCTCCGGGAACAAGCAGCCGATGGGATGACCTCTGAATTCATCAGGGGTCATCTTTATTATGATTCGGAGCTGAGTTCGGCACATATATCTGCACACTTGTAATCAGGAACACTTTCCATTAGTATATAAGCATTAAGTTATATGGATGCGGTATGTTGAATATTATTTTTCTCATTAAAGGGGTGAAACTTAATGGAGCATATGAACGAAATGGCCGAGAAACTCAAATTGCTTGGGGATAAAACAAGGCTTACCATGTTGACGCTCCTCAAGGAAAGAGAATGGTGCGTTTGCGAGTTTGTGGAAATATTCGACATGTCACAGCCCGCAATCAGCCAGCATTTAAGAAAGCTTAAGTCTCAAGGCATCGTAAGTGAAGCCAGACGAGGTCAATGGGTTTATTATTCCTTGCATGTTGAGGATAAGCCATATATTCAAGCGGTGTTGCATGAGATGCCAAGCGCTCAAGAAATTCTGTCATCGCTAAATAAGAGCGTAAACTGTTCCTGCGATTAACCGATAGTCCGTCTGAAATATGAATGAGGTTCGAGGGGCAGAGGTAGTCGATGTTCATTATTTATTATATATGGATATAGTTATATATTGATCAAGAGAAGCAAGCATAACTGTATTCAAGGTCATTAGGTTATTGGAGGGTTTGTACATTGGTTTCTGTTGTTTTGGCCAGCATCATTTTTTTAATTACTTTGGTTTTTGTCATTTGGCAGCCTAAACATCTATCCATCGGATGGTCGGCTTGCGGAGGTGCGGTGCTGGCACTGCTCGCTGGCGTCGTTGACTTTCAGGATGTATGGGATGTCACCGGAATCGTATGGAATGCTACGCTCGCCTTTGTTGCGATTATTATCATCTCATTGATTCTGGATAAAATCGGTTTATTCGAATGGGCTGCTTTGCATATGGCGAATGCCGCTCGAGGCAACGGTATCCGGATGTTTGTGTATGTATCGGTTCTTGGCGCTGTTGTCTCCGCATTTTTTGCAAATGACGGTGCGGCTCTGATCTTAACGCCGATTGTGCTTGCCATGGTGCGGGCGCTCCATTTCGACGAGAAGAAGGTGTTTCCCTTTATCATCGCAAGCGGCTTTATTGCGGACACAACTTCACTCCCGCTGGTGGTCAGCAATCTGGTGAATATCGTATCGGCTGATTACTTTGGCATTACGTTTACCGAATACGCCAGCCGAATGCTGGTTCCCAATCTTTTCTCGTTAGCGGCGAGTGTCCTTGTGCTTTACTTGTTTTTTCGCAAAAGCATACCGCAAAAGTTTGACGGGAGCGAGCTCAAGCAGCCGGCAACGGCAATTCAAGACCCTGCCATGTTCCGCTTGTCCTGGATTGTTTTGAGTATGCTGATGGTCGGTTACTTTGTGTGTGAATTTGCGGGGATTCCGGTATCAATCGTGGCTGGAGTTATTGCGATACTCTTTCTGCTGATGGCGAGAAAAAGTCCGGCTGTGCCGACCAAGGAAGTGCTCAGAGGCGCACCATGGGCGATTGTCTTTTTCTCGATCGGCATGTATGTCGTGGTCTATGGCTTGCGAAATGCCGGTCTTACTGATTTTCTGGCAAGTGTGATACAGCAGATCGCCGACCAAGGGATATTTGCCGCAACCATGGGCATGGGCTTCATTGCTGCAATCATTTCTTCCATCATGAACAATCTGCCGACGGTGATGATTGATGCGTTAGCAATCGATGCGACAAACACTTCGGCCGCCATCCGTGAGGCGTTAATTTATGCGAATGTCATCGGTTCCGATCTGGGTCCCAAAATCACGCCGATCGGTTCGCTGGCAACCCTGCTATGGCTGCATGTCCTTTCAACCAAAGGCGTGAAGATCAGCTGGGGGACCTACTTTAAGACCGGAATTATATTGACTATTCCGACATTGTTTATAACCCTCTTAGGTTTATATATTTGGTTAACCATACTTTGATTGAAGCGATAAGGGAGAAAGGGAGAGGACCAATATGACAAAAAAGACGATATACTTCTTGTGCACAGGCAATTCCTGCCGCAGCCAAATGGCTGAGGGATGGGCCATAAAACATCTGGGTAATGATTGGAACGTCTACAGCGCGGGGATCGAAGCTCACGGCCTAAACCCGAATGCGGTTAAAGCGATGAATGAGGTGGGGATTGATATTTCGAGTCAAACCTCCGATATCATTGACCCGGAGCTGTTAAATCAAGCCAACCTGGTGGTCACCTTGTGCGGCGATGCAGCCGATCGTTGTCCGATGATGCCTCCGCATGTTCGCCGAGAGCATTGGGGCTTTGATGATCCAGCCAAGGCACAGGGGACCGACGAAGAAAAATGGGCTGTTTTCCAGCGCGTACGCGATCAAATCGGCGAGCGTATTCAACAATTTGCGGAAACCGGGGAATAGTACGAAAACTGTGCCAGGGCCCGGACGCTTCCTTGAGAAGATACTGATATCCTGGTATACCAAGAACGCCCCTACTCGCGGGCGTTCTTTTTTGTCAACAACTCCTTTATGATTCATCCAAGGTTCAGGTACTGATAGCCGCCGTGGCTACCACAAAGCACAGGCTGGAGAGAGCAGCCGGTTCTGCCTATTGAATCGTGGCGCGCAGAGCTTCCGCGAACCTCGTTATTCCGGATGGGATATCCTCGGCTCTGGCACGGGCATAAGTAAATCTCACATAACCGGAAGCGGAACCGTACACGCTGCCTGGCGCAAAAATTACGCCTTTTTGAATGGAAGTTTCCAGCAGCTTGCTGTCATTCACGTCCGGAACGATTTTGCACCAGAGATGCAGGCCGCCCTCGGGCACATGGAAATGGACCAGGCCTTGAAGTTCTTTCTGAAGGGCCTCGATCAGTAAATCCCGCTTGTACAACAGGCTTGCTCTTAGCCTGTCCAGGTGCGGAGCAAAATAGGAAGAATTGAGGAACTGTCCGGCCAAGCTTTGAGGCACCACGCTCAATCCGAAATCCATCTGCTGCCTGGCGTCCGCAAGCCGCTCTACCACGGAATTCGGGGCGACCATCCAGCCTACGCGGAGGCCGGATGCGGCTATTTTTGAGAAAGACCCGATGTACAATACCGAGCCGACGGAATCCACCGATTTCAAGGGGACAGGCGGAGAACACTGATAGGCCGTTAAACTGAAGGGATCATCCTCAACGATCGGTAGCCCCAGCTTACTAGCCATATCAAGCAGCTGGGATCTTCTCTCATGGTCCATAATGGTGCCCGTGGGATTCTGGAAATTCGGATTAATGAATATCATCTTGATCCGGTGTTTCTTGTACAGGGAGCGGATGTCGTCCGGTTGTACCCCTCGTTCATCGACAGGGAGCCTGAACAATCGGAGCCCTGCGGATTGAAACATCGGCAGCGAATAACAATAGGATGGATCCTCGATGGCCACAGCGTCACCAGGTGACAGCAAGCACTGTGTAATGAGATACAGCGATTGCTGGGATCCTGACGTAATCAGTATGGACGATTCGGTAGTATGAATCCCGCGATACTTTTTGAGATAGGTAACCAATGCTTGTCTGAGTGGACCATATCCTTGCGGATTGTCATAACCGAAATAGGACAGACTGGGTTTCTGGCTCATCAATGTATTCATTTCTTGGATCGGTGCCAAATCCCCGGCGAGCTCCCCGCTGGCAAAATCAATCAAAGAAGGATCATGCGCCAACGCTTCCCGAATCCGGCGGAGAAAAGGGGGGTTAGGCAGAAAATTTCCTCCCTCAGCGTAACGGCGCCAGTTCGGCGTATGCTTCGGCGTGGCGCCCCACTTGG